>JAFAUA010000593.1 GCA_019243595.1 Acidimicrobiia bacterium | reverse complement strand
GTTACCTGGCTGCGGGACGCCCCGTCATCCTCGAGGACACGGGTTTTAGCGCCGTGCTGGCGTGCGGGGATGGGCTTCTACCGTTTTCGTCACCGGGGGACGCGCGGGCTGCCATCAAGGCGGTCGACTCCAACTACGACCACCACTGTCGTGCTGCTCGAGAAGTGGCCGAGGAATACTTCGACTCAGACGTCATTCTCACCGCGCTGCTCGAGCGGGCAACGTGACGTGACGACGGTCTGCCTTTCAGCCAACACGCTCTACTACCCGGAGGGTGGCGGCCATCGCTGGGTATATCTGAACTGGGCGTTGGGATTGCTCGCCGCCGGATGCGACGTGTTCTGGCTGGAGGGTGTCGATCCAGCGACATCCGACGATGACGTGCGGTGGTTGGTCGAGCGCCTCGCGGCCGACATAGCGCCGTACGGGCTCGAGGATCGCATTGCGCTGTGGTCCTACGCCGATGATGGCGACGACTATGACGCGCCGGCGGGCAGGCCGATGGAAGGGATTTTGGATGCGGATCTCTTGCTCAATTTCGCCTACGGCATGCCGGACCGCGTGGTTCAGCGTTTTCGACACAGCGCACTCATCGACATCGATCCGGGGCTCCTGCAACTCTGGCTGAGCCGGGGAGAACTCACGGTCGCGCCGCACGACGTGTGGTTCACGACCGGTGAGACGGTCGCTTCCGGGTCGTCGTCTATTCCCGACACCGGCCGGATGTGGATCTATACCCCGCCGGCGGTCTGCGTCGACGCATGGCCAGTCCATTGTGCGCCGGACCAAGGCCCGTACTCCACGCTGACCCATTGGTGGGACGACGAGGTTTTCTGGGATGGCGAATCCCGTGACAACAGCAAGCGAGTGTCTTTCAGGCCCTACCTCGGCCTCCCTCGCGAAGCTGGCATAGCGCTGGAGATCGCTTGCGACCTACCGGAAGACGATGAGGACGTCTCGCTGCTGCGCGCCAATGGATGGCGGGTGAGTTCGGGAGTAGCCGTCGCCGGGTCCGCGTCTGCGTATCAGCAGTACATCCGAGCCTCTCGGGGCGAGTTCGCGTGTGTGAAACCGTCTTGCCTCTGGTTCGCGAACGCGTGGGTGAGCGACCGCACGCTCTGTTATCTGGCGACGGGTCGGCCTGCGGTCGTGCAACACACGGGCGCAAGCTCCGTTCTGCCCGACCGCTCGGGCCTGCTCCGATTTCGGACGCCGCAGGAGGCAGCTGCCCTATTGAACGAGGCGGAATCCGATTACGACCGGCACAGCCGCGAGGCGCGTGCCCTGGTCGAAGCGCACTTCGACGCTCGGGGTGTGGCCATGTCCGTGTTGGAGCGGGCGCTGCCATGACCCTCGCCGTCGCCAGCTACCACAAGATCGGAGCGGAGCCGCCGCCAGGCAATTGGGAGTCGTGGTACTACGTGTCCGAGCTGGTGTTCGAGCGTCAGCTCGAGGAGTTCGCGAGCGCAGGTTGGACGGTCGTCGGTGTCGACACGTTGCGTGCCGCGGTTGACGCACCCGAGAGCGTGCCATCGAAGGCTCTGCTGCTGACGTTCGACGACGGGTACCGGTCCTTCGGGAGCACCGCGCTTCCGGTGCTGCAGCGATTCGACTACCCAGCCGTTCTCTTCGTGCCGACCGACCACATCGGCGGATCGAACGTGTGGGACCGCGACGAGGAACCGGAGGAGGCGATCTGCGACTGGGGCGACCTGCGGTACCTGCACGAGTCGGGTATCGCCATCCAATCGCACGCCGCGTCACACCGTGCGTTCAGCCAGCTTTCCTCCGACGAGTGGCGCGAAGAGCTGTATGGCTCACGCTGTCGGCTCGAGGATCAGCTGTGCTCGCCCGTCGACATCATCGCCTATCCATACGGAGACGACGCGGCCATGCCTGAAGACCTTCGCGTCGCCCTCGCCAACGCCGGGTACCGGGTTGGGTGCCTCTATGGAGGCGGGCCAAACTCAGTGCCGCTCGTCGACCAGTACCGCGTGTCCCGTCTCGCTCTCGGTCCCGACAGCGACATCTCAATGATGCTGGCCCAGTCAGGTTGAAGCGCTATCTGGCCGGGGTTTCCACGGCGAAGGCTTCCCACATGCGGGCGTAGGGCGAGGCGGGGTCGGCAAGAAGCTCGTCGTGGGAGCCCTGGGCGACGATCTGGCCCCCGTCGACGACGACGATGCGGTCGGCGGTGCGGGCCGTCTGTAGACGGTGGGCGATGAGCAGGGTCGTGCGGCCGTGGGCGACGATGCCCATCGCCCGCTGGACCTTGGCTTCGGTGGCGAGATCGAGATTCGAGGTGGCCTCGTCGAGCAGCAGGATCCGAGGGTCGACGAGCCGGGTCCGGGCCAGGGCGATCAGCTGGCGCTGGCCGCTGGAGAGGGCGCGGCCCCGCTCGCTCACCTCGTACAGGTAGCCGCCGGGAAGGGTGGCGATGAACTCGTGGGCGCCGACCGCGCGTGCCGCCTCCTCAACCTCCCCGTTGGTGGCGTCGGGCCGGCCATAAGCGATGTTGTCGCGAATGGTGCCGGAGAAGAGGAAGGCCTCCTGGGGCACGTAGCCGAGCTGCTGGCGGTAGGCGGTCAGGTCGAGGTCGCGGATGTCGGTGC
>JAFAUA010000536.1 GCA_019243595.1 Acidimicrobiia bacterium | reverse complement strand
ACGCCAGCGCTGGCCAGCACCATCTGTCGCCGCTCGGTGCGTACGACGGCCACCTCGGTCGGGAGAACGCTGATGCGCCGCTGCCCGCTCTCCGGCGCCCGAGCAGCGAGGGCCAGGCCGATGGGGACAGCGAGGAGCGGCTCGCTGTCGAGAAGGCGCGCCTCGGGGATCCCGGTGCGGGCCAGCTCGAGGCCGGCCAGCGGGTGACCCTCTTCGACGGAGATGCCGAGGGTCTGCTCGAGGCTGTCGAGGAGACCGATGGTCCGGCTCCCGCCGCCGGTCAGCACGATGCGCCCGATCGGCGACGCCTCGGGCTGGGCCTGGTAGTAGTCGAGAGACCCGCGGATCTCTTCGATCAGCAGGCTCGACTGGGCGGTGACGATCTGCGCCGTCCGCGACTCGAGGTCGTCGGGTGAGTCGGGATGGGCCCGGCGCTTGAGGTCCTCGGCCGTATCGGCGTCGACCTGCAACTCGGTGGCGATGCCGCGGGTGATGTCGTCGCCGCCAACACCGAGCATGCGAACGAACTCGGGAACGCCGCGCTGGTGGACCACGACGTTGGTGATCGACGCCCCGACGCTCACGATGGCTTCTGCGGTCGGCTGCAGGTCGTTGAGCAGGCCGATCGGCGTTAGCGCTCGCATGAGGGCGAACGGGATGAGGTCGACCATCGAGGCGCCGAGCGCAGCACCCTCGGCGGCCGCGAGCAGCGAGCGCACCATGTCGCGCTGGGCGGCGACGAGCAGGATGCGAACCATGTCGCCCTCGGACGTCGGGAAGTTCTCGATGATCTGGAAGTCGAGGATGGCGTCTTCGATGGGAATCGGGATGAGGTCCTGGGCCTGGAACGTGAGTGCCGAGCGCATGTCCTCGTCGCTCATCGCCGGCAGGTCGGCCTGACGCACGACCACCCGCTGGTTGCCGACGCCGAGGATCACCGTGCGGCTGCGGAAGCCGGCCTCCCGCCACAGACGCCTGATCGCCGCCGTGACCGCGGGAACGTCGAGCACCTCGCCGCCGCGGACGGCGCCCGGGGGCAGCGCTACCTGGCCGAAGCGCGTGAGCGTGACCGAGTCGCGGCCAAGCACGAGCTCGACAGCGCGCACCGCACTGCTACCGACGTCGAGGCCGACGGCGCGCTGGGCCACTACCCAGACACCCCATCATCGAGACTGACCGATCGGTCGAGGTAGGCGTCGACCTCGCTCTCCCGGATCCGGTAGCCGCGGCCGACCCGCGCCGCCCGCAGGTCACCGGCGCGGATCAACCGGTACACGGTCATGTTCGAGACGCGCATGATCCCGGCCACTTCGTGCACGGTCAGCAATCGGTCAGTCGTCTGCACAGGAGTCACTCGGGGGCGCGGCGCACCGGGCGCCACGGTAGCAACACTGGCAACTTTGTCAACAACTCAGAACACGAGTAACAACAGTGATCGCAACTGATCACGAGACAACAGTACGAACACCCGGCGGGGTCGGATACGCGCCCTAGGCGGGCGAGTACCAGCCGAGGATCGACGTCCCGAACAGGACGGCGATCACGGCGCCCGCGGCCAGGAAGGGGCCGAACGGGATGTGGTCGCGCCGGCCCCGCCGGCGCAGGGCCATGAGGACGAGACCGACGATCGAACCGAGCAGGAACCCGACGAACACGCCGAGGAACACGTGGCGCAGGTCGAGCCAGCCCAGGAACAGACCGAGGAGAAACGACAGGCGCACGTCACCGAAGCCCATGCCCCGCGGCGAGATCAGGTGCAGCACCAGGAAGAAGGACCAGGCCAGCACGGCGCCGAGCAGGGCCCGCTCCAGGTTGTGCCACTGGTCCTGGGTGGCCGCTGCCAGGACGAGGAGCGGGATGGCGATGAACACGGTCGGGTACAGCACCCGATTCGGGATGATGTAGTGCTCGAGGTCGATGAACGTGATCGCCACGAGCGACGCAAAGAAGATCAGGTAGGCGGGCAGCACCCAGTCGAGGCCGAAGCGCAGAGCGGCGGTGACGAACAGGGCGGCAGTCAGCAGCTCGACGAGCGGGTACCGCGCCGAGATCGGCTCGCCGCAGGTCCGGCACTTGCCGTGCAGCAGCACCCACGAGACGACAGGGATGTTGTCGCGCTCGGCCAGCTGCGTCCCGCAGCCAGGGCAGCGGGAGCGCGGGTGAACGACCGACTCCTTCCGTGGCACGCGGTAGATGACGACGTTCAGGAACGAGCCCACGGCCAGTCCAAAGACGCCGCAGGCAACGGTGACGAAGGCGGTCACCGGCGGAAGGGTAACCGTCGCCAAGCGGAAGGCGGCGGCTAACGTCCGGCCCCCATGGGACCGTCCCGCGCCGGCGCCCGCGCCGCAGCGGGCGCCGCCGCGTTCCTCCTCCCGGTCGTCTACTCGCCGTCGATGACGGCATCCGCGTGGACGCCGAAGGCGGCTGTCGTGCTCATTCTCGCCGGCATCGGCCTGCCGAGGATCGTGCCCCTGCTCAACAGCGACGCCCGTAAACCGGCCATCGCCGGGCTGGCTTTCGTCGGTGTCGCGACCCTCGCGACCCTCCTCTCCCCCCGTCCCGCGCTCTCGCTCTTCGGCCTGTACAACGTCGGTACCGGCCTGCTGTTCATCGCCGCCCTCGTCGGCGCCTGGTCGCTGGCGTCGGTGCTGGATGAACGCGGCGCTCGCTTCGTCGAAACCGGTTTGCTGGCCGGTGTTGCAGTCAACGCCGCAGTCGCCATCGTGCAGGGCGCCTTCTCACCGGACGTTGTCCCGTTCACGCGCTACGACGGCAGGTCGGCCGGACTGCTGGCCAATCCCGTCTACCTGGGCGCCCTGTGCGCAGCGGCGGTTCCTCTGTTGCTGCCGAGGCTCCGCGGGCGTTCATGGGCGTGGGCAGGAGTTTTGGTCGCCACCGCGGCGGCCGTCGAGCTCTCCGGATCGCGTCTGGCGTTAGGACTCGCGGTGGGCTTCACCGTCGTCTGCTTCGTGCGTGAACGGCGGGGCGCGGCGCTCGGCACCGCGTTGATGGCCGGCGGACTGGTCCTCGGCGTCGCCATCGGCGCCCTCGGGGGGACGGCAACGGGGACGACCAGGGTGCAGGACGCATCGAGCGGCGGCGTCAGCGCCCGTGTTCATACCTGGGCGTCCGCCCGTCATTCGATCGTCGACCGTCCGCTGCTGGGCGTTGGCCCCGGACAGTTCCGCGCCGCAACGACGCCGCACCGCACCCGCCAGATCGCACAGGCCGAAGGCCCCGACCGCTACTTCGCCGACGCCCACAACATCGTCGTCGAGTACACGACCACGACGGGGCTCATCGGCGTGGCCGCCTTCCTCGTCTTTCTCGTGCTGGTGTTGAAGCGGGCCCGAGGACCACTGCTGCATTTCGCGCTGGTGCTCCTCGCCGTGCACCTCCTCGAGCCGCAGTTCGTGGGCACAACACCGCTGATCTTCCTGGGCGCCGGCGCCGCCGGCCATGCCGTCGACCTTCCCGACATGCGGCTGGTCAGTCTCCTGTCAGTCGTCAGCGCCGCCCTCGCCGTGCTCGCTGCATCTTCGGTGCTGATCGGCGACATCTCACTCGAGAGCGCGCGCCTCGACTTCGACGCCGCAGCAGCACGCACCGCCGTCGACCGCATGCCGCCCTGGCCCGAACCGGCCGGGCTGGCGGGAAGGATCGCGCTGTACAAGGCGATCACCACCCACGCGCCCGTCGACAGGACCGACGCCCTCGACTGGCGGCGCCGCGCCGCCGGACGCGATACAAGTGACCCGCACGTCTGGACGACCCTCGGCGAGACCCAGGCCTACTTCGGCGACATCCCAGGCGCCCTGGACAGCTTCCGCCGGGCGCTGCGGCTCGATCCCTGGTCGCTCATCGCTCTGGATGACACCGGCAAGGCGGCATCCACCCTCGGCCACACCGACGAGGCGCGCAGAGCGCTCAAGCGTTCCCTCGAGCTCCAGCCCAACCAGCCCCAGGCGCGCGAGTTGCTGGCCCAACTCGGCGGCTGACTCTGTACGCGAGAGAGGGGCGGCCGAAGCCGCCCCTCTCAGTCGCTCGTTGTCAGGTTGTCGGTTTACGGGAAGCTGGTACCGGTGGCGTTGGTGTCAGCCGAATCGGCGGTGCAGGTGGAGCCGCTTCCGAACGTGGTGCCGGGCGTCGGGTTGGTGCCCGAGGCAACGTCACGGATGAAGTAGCAGTTGCCCGAATCCGACAGCGCGGCACCCGACCACTGCGTGGCCTGGCCGTGGACGCTGACGATCTTCGGACCGGTGGAAGCCGTGCCGTGGGCCACGTACGTCAGGCTGGGCTCGACCGTGCTCAGCCCCGTGGACGACTCGTCGGCCGCCGCGTAGCTGTTGGTGTCGGTGTACATGGTCTTGGCTGCCGTCAGGGCATTGCGGAGGCTCGACTGAGCCGCCCGGTTCTGCGCCCGCTGGCGAGCACCAAGGAACGTCGGGATCGCGATGGCGATCAGGATGGCAATGATCAGTACGACGACCATGAGCT
>JAFAUA010000524.1 GCA_019243595.1 Acidimicrobiia bacterium | reverse complement strand
CTGGCCAGCGCCGGCGTGGGCGGACTGTTCCTGCTCCTGCTGCTCGCCTGGCTGGCCCGGCAGTCCCAAGTCAGCAGCGAGAAAGACGACGCCAATAAGGCCGAGCAGCAGAACGCCGCCCTGCAGCAGCAGGTCGCCGGCCTTCAGGGGGTCACCGCGCTCGACACGCAGCTGGCCCAGCGCCGAACTCTCGTTACCAACGCGCTGGCTGACGACGTGGCATGGACGCGGGTCCTGCAGGAGATCGCAACCGTGATCCCCAACGACGTGTGGCTCACGTCGTTCCAGGGGCAGAAGGCGGGAGCCAGCGGCGCCACGACGCCGAGTACGGCCACCGCGGGGTCGACGGTCGGCGCCATCAACATCGCGGCGATGGGGATCGACCACACGTCGTCTGCCCGATGGCTCCTCCGGATCGGGGACCTCCCGTCGCTCACTGGCGTGTGGCTGCCATCGTCGACCAAGGCGGCGGGCCAACCCACCGTGCAATTCACCTCGACGGCGAACCTCACACCTGCGGCCAGGTCGGGCCAGGACCGGTTGAGCCAGTACCTGGGGACGGGATGAACCGGCGCCTGCTCATCCCGATCGCCATCGGTGTCGCGCTCGTGCTGCTGTGGTTCGTCGCACTGTGGGGGCCGCAGGGATCCGCGCTGTCCGACGCCAAGAAGCGCAAGAACGACGCCGTCCAGCAAGGGGCGACGTTGCGCGACCAGCTCAGCCGCCTGCAGCAGGCCAGGAGCGACCAGCCCCTCAAGCAGAGTGAGCTGGAGACCTTGCGAGTTGCGATCCCTGACGACCCGAACCTCGCTCAGTTCATCCTCGACGCCAACGATGCCGCCAACAAGGCCGGGATCCAGTTCCTCTCGATCACTCCGACGCCACCCGGGGGCGCGCAGGCCACGACCGGGACGACTGTTGCCGGCGGTGCCGCCACCCCTGTTCCCATCCGGATGTCGCTGACGATTTCGGGCGGCTACTTCCAGATCCTCGACTTCGTCAACCGCCTGAACAAGCTTCCTCGCATCGTCGTCATCGACACGTTGTCGATCACCGCCGGCAGCGACATCTCCAACATGCAGGTGTCGATGGCGGCACGGATGTTCACGATGTCGGCGGGCGCCGTCAGCAGTGCCGGCACGACCCCGACGCCGTCGGGCACCGGCACGACCACGACGACGAGCCCCGGCGCCACGACCACAACGCGCGCCGGCGGCGGCTGATGGCTGCCCCGGCGCCGGGGGGCGGCCGCTTCGGACTCGCGCCTGACCGGCAGCGACTGCTCGTGATCGCCGGCGGTGGCGTCGTCGCCCTACTCATCTTCTTGCTGCTCGTCCTGCCAAAGCTGGCCGGAGGGGGCGGCGGCGGAGGATCGACCGCGCAGCCACCGCTCGTCAGGCCGCCCCGGTCGTCGACGACGACGACGATCGCGCCGCGAGGTGGGCCGGCGGAAAGCTTCGAGGTCTTCAACACCAAGAACCCCTTCCAGCCTTTGATCAACCCCACGAGCGCCGGCGGCGGTTCCACGTCGGCGACCGTTCCCGCGGGCTCTACGGGCGGTGGTACGACCCAGACGACGGTGGCGGGTGGTGGCGTAGGGACCGGCGGAGCGACCGGTGGGGCGGCGACGGCACCCCGTCGCAGCCAGCAGGTGGCGCTCCTGAACGTCTACGCCAAGGGCGGCGAAACGGTCGCCGACGTCCGGGTCAACGACACCGTGTACACCGCCGTCGCTCCCGGTCAGACCTTCGCATCGAACTTCCAGCTGGTCTCCCTCCAGGGCCAGTGCGGCACATTCCTCTTCGGCGATGAGCGTTTCCAGCTCTGCAAGGGAGAAGAAGTCCTCAAGTAGGACAACTCGCGCCCCTGCCGGCTCAACTCGCGGGCCTTGGGTGTCGATATCAATGGGTGTCCGGTCGCCCGGGGAGACGTGTGAGCCTGCAGGCTGCGCTGTCGCGCCTGCGAGCGCGCGCCGACGGCGAAGAAGGCTTCACGATCATCGAGATGATGGTCGCCCTCATGGTGCTGGCCGTCGGCGTCCTCGGCATGGCCCCCTTGTTCCTCGCCTCGCTGAGGACCGCCGCTCTCGGCGCCAACCGGGCAAGAGCTCTCGCGCTTGCGACACGCGACGTTGAGGCGTTCCACTCGGTGCCGTACTGCCAGGTCGGATTTGGCACATCACAGCCGGGGTTTGCAACAACCTGGACCGATCCCGCAGACAGCAGCACCTACAGCACCGTGACGATCTCCGACCCGAATGCCAATATCGGGGGACCGTCAGGTCCGGATGAGACGGTCGCCGGCGTGACATATCACTTCGCGCGGTACATCGTGTGGGCAGCCGGTAAATCGCCCGGCGGCGGCACGACCTATACGCAGGCGTACAAGCGCGTCGCTGTCTTTGTCACGTGGTCGGACCAGGCCGGTAGCCACACCGCTCGCCAGGATTCGGACGTCTACCCCGGCGGTCTCGGTACCTACGTCGCCGCAAACTGTGGCGCCAACGGTTCGCCGGGCACTCAGACACCTCCAAGTGCTCCCACCAACCTGACGGCCACGACGGCGGCCGGTTCCGCTGGCCAGAACGAAATTGATCTGTCATGGACGAAGCCGTCGGTCGGGAGTTTCGACAAGTACGTCGTGGCGCTGTCGACCGACGGTTTCGCCACGTCTGATGTTGTGGCGAACAACGTCTCATCGACGGCGACATCGTACGCGGCGACGGGGCTGACTCCGTCGACGAGTTACTCGTTCCAGATCTACGCCGTGCAGAACGCGACGGGTTACCAGTCCGCGTCGGGACAGGCGTCTGCGACCACACTCACCGCCGGTCCATCCGTGAACTGCACGGTCGGGCTTGTCACGTTCACACCGACCGGTGCAGACCAGACCAGTGGGTCAACGACACTCGTCAGCGACGTGAGCGTCTCGGCCCACACCACCGGCACGTGCGCATTTCTCCAGCTCGTGTACACGTCGGTCGCCGGCGACCCCAACTCGACAAACATCAGTCTTGTTCAGTCGCCGCCTGGTGTTTGGAAGGCGACCATGAACGGGACCGGAACGAACTGGAGCATTGGCAACCACGTCGTCGCGGTCGCGGATAGCACGGGAACGCCACTTGTCCAGGGCAACTTCATCGTTTGCTCGGCGGGGAAGACGACATGTCCCTGATCGGCCGCCTTCGCCGCCTCCGTGCTGGTCGCCGGACCGACGCCGGCTTCACGGTCGTCGAGGTCACGATCGTTTCGGCTCTCCTCCTCATCGTCGTCACGACGGTTTCGGGTGTCCTCGTCAGTCTCACGAATGCAGAGAACCGGAGTCAGGCGCTCGTGAACAACCAAGAACTCGTGCGCCTGAAGCTGCTCGATATTGCCCGCGATCTTCGGAGCGCCGCGACTCTCAACCCGCTGTCCGACGTCACGCAGTACCCGTACGAGGTGGACTTCACCGCCCTCGACGGCACCCAGTACCGGTGGCGGCTTGACACAACGACCAACAAGTTTCGCCGGGACAAGTTGGTCAGTGGCTCGTGGACGCAGGCAAGCAGCGAACTCGTCAACATCACAAACGCCGCAACGGGTGTCCCTGTGTTCCGGTTCTACCGAGCGTCGAGCAACCTCGAGATCGACCCGTCGACGAGCACCGCCGCCGACGTTGCGAACTGCGCGATCCGCGTGCACGTAACGATCACATCCGCCAGCTATCCCGGCCCGAAACCCTTCACGAGTGAGTACGACGTGGATCTCAGAAATCGACTCCCCGCGGGTATCGCCGGATGCTGACACCCACGATGACGAAGCCTCGTCGTTCGGAGCGCGGGAGCTTGGTGGTTGCTATGTCCGTCCTGCTTGTGCTCACCCTTTTGTCAGTCGGGGTCGTGGCGCGCACCCTCACGTCCCAGCGGCAGATCAAGACGAACCAGGACTTCAACGCGGGGTTGGGCGGCGCGGACGCCGGTGTGTCTGACGCACTGTTTCAGCTGGATCAGGGCCAGTCGGCGACGTTTACAAACACCGGAGGTGCCGGCAAGAGCACCTTCTCGTACAGCGCAACTCAGGTCGACGCCAACACCTACACAATCGCCTCCAAAGGGACGGTGAACGGAGTCACGCATCAAGTCGTCGCCACCGCAATTCGTGATCTGAGGTTCGACTACTCGATCTTCGCTGTCACGAGCATCGACTTCAACGGCCAATGCAAGGGCACGCCTGTCGGGTCGATGGGCTCGAGCGGCTCGATCAACACGAATGGCAACGGAACGTGTGCGTTGCGCTACGACTGCTACTTGCCGGGACATGGCCCTTGCCCCCCGGCCTCCCAAAACGGGAACATCCTGAACCAGACTGATCCTCAGCCGGATCCGGTTGTGCCCACCTCCGGCACGCAGGCGTGCCCCGCCGGCGGGAGCTTCCCGGCCACCGTTAACGGGCTAGCAGGAACGCCATTCGTATGTAGTACAGCCGGCCAGACGGTTTCGTTTCAGTCGACAACGACAGTTACGAACGGCCCCGTCGTGATTTACGTGACAACCGGAACGGTCGACCCGGGGTGCGTGACGATCAACTCGGGCGGCACCGCGGTGAACTTCCAGCTGTATGTCGTACCGTCCGAGACCTGGACCTGGAACGGGTCGTGTCGCACCAACCTTACGGGGGGCATCTACGCTCCCCACGCATCCGTCACGGTGAATGGCGGAAAGTTCGACATGAAGGGAGCCCTCGTTCTCAACCAGCTTCGGATCAATGGAGTGCCCAACTCGTCGTTCAGCGACCCGACGCTGAACAGCGTCGTGGTCACCAACTGGCGTATCTCCTCGTACCACGAGGCGCCGTCGACCTGCACCAGCAACTGCTGAGGTGAGCGAGCCCGACCCGTAGACTCGGAGGCGTGCTCCGCTACCTCACCGCTGGCGAATCTCACGGCCGCGCACTAGTCGTGGTCGTCGAGGGGCTGCCCGCGGGGCTGCCGATCACGGTGGAGGAGATCCAGGAGGAGCTGGCCCGCCGCCGCCTCGGGTTCGGCCGAGGTCCTCGCATGCGCTTCGAGCGCGACGAGCTGACGATCCTGGGAGGCGTTCGCCACGGACGCACGCTCGGATCGCCGGTCAGCATCGAGATCGCCAACACCGAGTGGCCCAAGTGGGAGGAGGAGATGTCTCCTGCCCCCGGGCGAACCGAAAAGCCGTTGACCAAGCCGCGCCCCGGCCACGCCGACCTGGCGGGGATGCAGAAGTACGGGTTCGACGATGCCCGCGACGTCCTCGAAAGGGCGTCGGCGCGCGAGACCGCAGCCCGGGTGGCAGCAGGCACGCTCGCCAAGGCCCTGCTCGCCCAGATCGACGTCGCCGTGCTGTCCCACGTCGTGCAGCTGGGTCCGGTCGTAAGCAAAGGTGAGTCGCGGCCGCTTCCCGAGGATCTGGAGACCATCGACGACTCGCCGGTGCGCTGCTTCGACGGCGACGCCGAGGCGGCGATGGTGCAGGAGGTCAAAGCGGCACAGGCCGAGGGCGACTCGCTCGGCGGCGTCGTCGAGGTGCTGGCCTACGGCGTCCCCGTCGGTCTCGGCAGCCACGTGCACTGGGACCGCAAGCTCGACGGGCTCCTCGCCCAGGCCCTGATGAGCATCCAGGCCGTCAAGGCGGTCGAGCTCGGCGAAGGCTTCGACGTTGCCAGCCGCCGAGGCTCGGAGGCTCACGACGAGATCGTGTGGGACGCCGATGAGCGCGGGTACCGGCGAGGGTCGGCCCGGGCCGGTGGCATCGAAGGTGGCATCTCCAACGGCGAAGTGGTGGTGGCGCGGGTGGCGATGAAGCCGCTGTCGACACTGAACCGTCCAGTGCTACGCACCGTCGACGTCAATACCAAGGAGGAGACGGTCTCCTTCAAGGAGCGCACCGACGTGACGGCCGTGCCGGCCATGGGCGTCGTGGCCGAGACGATGATGTCGCTCGTGCTTGCCGACGAGGCCTTGCGGAAATTCGGCGGCGACTCCCTCGACGAGCTCCTCCGCAACCGCGATGGCTACCTCGCCAACCTCAGGTAGCAGCGAGCACATCCTCCTGGTCGGGATGATGGGCGCCGGGAAGAGCTCGGTCGGAGAGCGGCTCGCCCAGCGCCTTGCCCGCCCGTTCTTCGACGTCGACGCTTGGATCGAGGACGAGGAAGGCCTGTCGATCTCGACCATCTTCGAGACGCGGGGCGAGGCTGCGTTCCGCGAATTGGAGGCAGCGGTGCTCTCCTCCTTTCTCGCCAACCCGATTGCCTCGGTCCTGTCGGTCGGAGGCGGAGCGGTCACCGAAGAGCGCAACCGCACCGCGCTCAACCTCCAACAGTGCGTGGTGTGGCTGCGAGCGACGGACGACACGCTGGCGTCCCGAGTCGGCGACAGCACAGACCGCCCGCTGCTGGCGGGTAAGGACGGTCCGGCGGAGTTGGCCCGGCTGTCGGGCATCCGCGATCCGATGTACACCGAAGTGGCCGACGTGATCGTCGACGTCGACGACCTGACGATCGACGACGTGGTCGACCACGTCGTCGCCGCGCTCACGTGATCACCGTTCCCG
>JAFAUA010000512.1 GCA_019243595.1 Acidimicrobiia bacterium | reverse complement strand
GCTGGCGTTCGGCACGGTGAAGGGCAAGCCCGTGTTCGGCCTTCCCGGCAACCCGGTGTCATCGATGGTGTCGTTCGAACTGTTCGCCCGCCCGGCGCTGCGCCAGATGGCGGGCCACCGCCGGATCTTCCGGCCGAAGACGCAGGCCATCGTCGCCGAGCCAATCCGCCGCCGCCCCGACGGCAAGCTCCATCTGGTGCGTGTGGTCGCCTCGGTGGGGGACGATGGGCACTGGCGGGTGCGCCCCGTGGGCGGCCAGGGTTCCCACCAGCTGGCGGCGGCCGCCGGGGCCAACGCCCTGGCCCTCGTCCCCGACGGCGAAGGCGTGGCCGCGGGCACCGCGGTCCAGGTCCTCGTGCTCTCGGATGGGCACCCGAGCTAGCGCCACCGTTTCGCCTCTAGACTTCACGTTCAATGTCCGACCGGCGCCTGACCCATCTCGACCCGCTCGGCCGAGCCCGCATGGTCGACGTGACGCCCAAGGAGGCCACCCACCGGCGGGCGATGGCCCGCTGCAAGGTGATGATGAAGCCCGAGACCACGGCGCTGATCGCCTCCAACAGCATCTCCAAGGGCGACGTGCTGTCGGTGGCCCGGGTGGCGGGCATCCAGGCCGCCAAGCAGACGCCCAACCTGGTTCCCTTGTGCCACCCGTTGCTGGTGGGGTCGGTGTTCGTGAACTTCACGATCGGCGACGACTGCGTTGAGGTCGAGGCCCAGGTGGAGACCGTCGACCGCACCGGGGTCGAGATGGAGGCCATGACCGCCTGCGCCGTGGCCGCCCTGACCGTCTATGACATGTGCAAGTCGGTCGACCGCTCGATGCTCATCGGTGAGCTGACGCTGTGGGAGAAGACCGGGGGGCGTTCCGGGACGTACCGGCGCAAGGCGACCGCGCAAGACCCGGCGGAGGACCTGCAGATTTAGCCCCTTGCCAAGAAACGCTAACTTGAGCTAGCGTTTGGAGTTGACTTCGTCGCCCATGGCCGTAGTAGGAATGGGGAAGGCAGTCGGCGAATACCCCTGGGCTGCGGCGGCGGAAAGCACCCATCCACCTGTGGTCGCATGACGTCGCGTACGGTCCCCGAGTCGCAAAGGTAGGTCGAGGAGCTTTGACTGTGTTGCTGCTGATCCTCGCCGTTGTGTGGGCAGTCGTTCTGGTCCCGCCCTGGCTCAGGAGTCGTGCCGATGCACGGCCAGCGGACTCAATCAGCGCCTTCCGCCACCGCCTCACCGTGCTCGAGCGCACGGGGCCGGTTGGCACCCGTCGCGTGCCAATGCTCGGCCACCGGCCGGAGACGAACGGCTACGTGCCGATCGCCCGCCATCCCGGCCCGCGCAACACCCAGCTCACGGCGATGAGCGCCCGGGCCCGCACCCAGCGGCGCCGGCGCGACATCTTCGTCGGCATGCTGGCGGCCATGGTGACGTCGCTGGTGCTCGGGTTCGTCCCGTCGCTGCGCATCCTATGGGTCGTCCACTTGCTCGTCGACGCGATGTTCGTGACCTACGTGGCGCTGCTCGTCCAGATGCGCAACAAGGCGGCCGAGCGCGACATGAAGGTGCGCTTCCTGCCGTCCCGGCTCCCGGCCCACTCGCCCGAGCCGGCTCTGCTGCTGCGCCGCTCCGCCCACTGAGTCAGCGCTAGTTCTCGGTGGCGCTCGCCCGCCGCGACGAGCTTGCGTCGCTCGCCGCGCCTGTGCGCGAGCGTCTCGACGCCGCCAACAAGGCGCGAGAGCAGGGCTTGGCTGCGGCCCGGCGCACGATCCAGTTCTGCAGCCAGTCGATCCGCGCCACCCACCGCCTCGATTGGCAGCAGGCCGCGGCATTGGCCGACGACGCAGCCTCGTCGTTGCGTGAAGCGCAAGACGCCCTGCGTCCGTTCCCGCAGCTGGCGGCGTCGGGACCGCTGCACGACGCGGCCAAGGAGTACGCGGAGGCTCGCCTCACGCTGGCCCTGGCCGAGGACCGTCCGCTGCCGTCGGCCGATGAGCTGGGCATCGCCGACGCCTCGTGGCTCAACGGCCTCGCCGAGGCGGCCAGCGAGCTGCGCCGGCACCTGCTGGACCGGTTGCGGGGAGGGGAGATGGACCAGAGCGAGCGGCTGCTGACCGCCATGGACGACGTGTACGCGTTGCTCGTCACCGTCGACTATCCCGACGCCCTGACCGGCGGGCTGCGGCGCACGACCGATGCCCTGCGCCCCGTGCTCGAGCGCACGCGCGGCGACCTCACCACGACCATCCTCCAACAGCGCCTGCAGCAGGCGATCGAGAAGGGCCTGGGGGACTAACGGCTCGAGCGCTCGAGCGCACTGACGAGCAGCGCCACCTCGTGCGTGAGGCGCTGACGATGGCGCTGTACGTCTCGATCACGCTGCTCGCTGTGGAGAGCGCGACGAAGTCGCCGAGTGATCCGCGCGCCGAGGAGATCATCTGGGCGACGACCGTCGGTCTGGCGCTCGCCCACTGGTGCGCGTTCATCCTGGCGTCGCGTCTCGTCGGCCCTCTCCACGACGCCCTTCCGCTCGGCCGTCAGTTGGTGGCCGAACTGATCGGTGCCGCGGCGATCGGCGTCGTAGCCACGGTCGTCGTCGTCGCGCTGCCGCGCGACGTCCAGTGGCAGGTCGCCCGCTACACGATCGCCGCCTGCGTGGGCCTCGTCGCCTACGGCCAGCTGCGCTTGTTGGGCGCATCCCGACCCCGAGCCCTCCGGGTCGCGATCGCCGCCCTGGCGGTCGCCGAGGCGGTGGCGACGGTGAAACGGCTCATCGGCCACTAGCGGCGGCCGTCCGGGAACTCGGCCCGGACTCTACGGTGGCGCTTATGGACTCTGTTCCGGCGCTCGAGGCTCGGGAGGTCGACTTCGAGCAGACGGTGGACGTGGTCGTGGTGGGACTGGGTGTCGCCGGTGCGTCTGCCGTCGTTGCCGCCCGGCAGACCGGCGCAAAGGTGCTGGCCGTCGAACGCAGTGGGGGGCCCGGCGGGACGTCCGCCAACTCCGGTGGCCTCATCTATCTCGGCGGCGGGACGGCTCTTCAGGACGCGTGCGGCTTCGACGACTCGCCCGAGAACATGGCGACGTTCCTCAAAGCGGCCCTTGGACCCGGCGCTGATGACGACCGCATCGAGGCGTACTGCGACGGTTCGCCGGACCACTTCGACTGGTTGGTCTCGATCGGCGTGCCGTTCCGGGCGGAGTTCTGCGACGAGCCGAACCGTGAGTCGGTCGACGATGCCGGGCTGCTCTTCAGCGGTGGAGAAGACGCCTACCCCTTCGACGAGATAGCGCTCCCTGCGCCCCGCGCCCACAAGCCTCGGTACACGGACAGTGCCGGCGGATTTCTCATGGAACGTCTCGGGGCTGCGGTGTCCGACAGCGGCGCCCGCGTTGAGTCAGACGCCCGCGCTGATGCCCTGGTCGTCGACGACGGTGAGGTCGTCGGCGTCCAGGTGAGCGGCGACGAGGGCACGCGTGCGATACGAGCCCGGGGCGGGGTGATCCTGGCGACCGGCGGATTCATCCACAACGACGCCATGGTCGCCGAACACTGTCCCCGCGCCCACGTCCCTGATCCGGTCTGGCGGATCGGCACGCCGAACGATGACGGCCGCGGCATCCGCATGGGCGTCGGCGCCGGCGCGGCGACGACCCGACTCGACGTCTTCGAGTGCGCGCTCCCGCTCGGGCCGCCCCACCGGCTGGCACGAGGGATCCTCGTCGACCGCCATGGCGAGCGGTTCATCAACGAGGACGCCTACACCGGGCGCATCGGACGCGACGCGCTGCTGGACCAGGACGGGTTCGTGTACATGATCACCGACGATGTGATTCACGAGCGCAACCTTGTCGGGCTGCGCGTCGGCTACGCCGCCGCCACGCCAGAGGAGCTCGCTGTCGACATCGGCGTTCCGCCCGATGCGCTCGCCCGAACCGTCGCCGAGTACAACGAGGCCGCAGCTCGCGGCGAGGACCCCGTGTTCCACAAGCGAGCGCCGTTTTTGCAGCCCATCGGCGTTCCGCCGGCCAGTGGGATCGGTGCGGTGGACCTCCGCGTCGACCACGGCGCCATCTACGCGACCTTCACGCTCGGTGGGCTCGTCACCGACGCCGACGGCGCCGCGCTCACCGACACCGGGACTCCGGTCCCGGGCTTGTACGCCGCGGGCAGGACCGCGGCCAGCCTTGCGGCCCGGTACTACGTCAGTGGGATCAGCCTCGGGGACGGGTCGTTCTTCGGTCGACGGGCCGGGGGCCACGCCGCCAGGCGGGCTCGATAGGGCTCAGGCGAAGACGTAGCGGCTGGTCGGAACCGAGTCGAGATCCCGGTCGGCGCCAAAGCTGCTGACGCTCTTCATCATCCGGTCGAGCCGTCGCTGCAACTCGGCATCGTCACCGTCACTCCCGTAGAACGCGTGCAGGCTCGTCATCGCCTCCATCGGGAACAGTTCCTCGACGATGGCGGCGACGCGCTCGTCGCCCGAGATCGGACGCAGCACCCGGTTCTGGGTGTAGCCGAAGGTGGCCTGCGTGTCTATGGCGACGGTGGTGTGCAGGTCCTGCCAGCGATGCCGCCACTCAGCCTCGTCGAGCTCGGCGGGGATGCGGAGAAAGGCGATCTGCGCCAGCCCCGGCGTGCGTTCACCCGGCGCTGTGTGCGGCGGCTCGAGGGGCGTCCGCTCCTCGACCTCCCAACCACTGCAGCGTTCGGATATGTCGGTCAGGAGACGAGACACGTCGGTCGGTTCATCGTCGACCCACGCGGTCACGACCGCGGACACCGGCGCATCGAAGGTGGTGATGCGCAGCTTGGCGGGAGCCACATCGGCGTCGTCCACGTTGACGTGCAGCTTCGTCGCGCCAGATGTCCGCAGGGCATCGTGCATCGAGGGAGCCAACAGCTTTGCTTCGAGGCGCTGGCCCCAGAGCGCATAGATGAACTTCATGACGCGATCCTTGCCCACGTAGCTTCACAGCTGGCGATCAGGGGGTACGAAGCATGGCCGACGTTCAGGGCAGCTGCGACGAGCGGTTCACGATGGTGCGCAACGTTCTTGCCGCCAATCTCGAATCGGGTCAAGACGTCGGCGCGTCCGTGGCTGTGTTCATCGACGGGGAACCGGTCGTCGACATTTGGGGCGGGTACTGCGACGCCGACCGGACCCGGCCCAGGGAAGCCGACACGATCACCAACGTGTTCTCGACCACCAAGACGATGACGTTCCTCTGCGCGCTGGTCCTGGCCGATCGGGGCGAGCTCGACTTCCACGCCCCGGTGGCGCGCTACTGGCCCGAGTTCAAGGCGGCCGGCAAGGAGGGCGTCGAGGTCCGCCACCTGATGGGCCACACGGCGGGCCTGTCGGGGTGGAGCGAACCGATGCAGCTCGAGGACCTCGGCGACTGGGAGAAGTGCACCAGCCTGCTCGCTGCCCAGGCGCCCTGGTGGGAGCCGGGGGACGGCTCGGGTTACCACGCCGTGACCCAGGGCTATCTCGTGGGTGAAGTCGTTCGCCGTATCTGCGGTGAGTCGCTGGGGACCTTCTTCGCCAGGGAGATCGCCGGCCCGGTGGGTGCCGACTTCTACATCGGGACGCCTGCGGGGGTCGACGACCGCATCTGTCCGCTCATTCCCCACGAGCCGATGGACCCGGGCGCAATGGAGGTCTCCGACATCGCCCTGCGCACGCTCACCAACCCGCTCATCACCGGCGACGTCACCTGGGAAGAGTGGTGGCGACGCGCCGAGATCCCCGCCGCCAACGGCCACGGCAACGCCCGCTCGGTCGCCAAGCTCCAGTCGGTGCTCGCGTGTGGGGGCGAGGCCGCCGGGGTCCGCCTGCTGTCGGCCGAGGGCTGCGACGCCGTGTTTGAGGAGCAGGCCAACGGCGTCGACCGCGTGCTCGGGATGCCTTTCCGCATCGGCATGGGCTACGGGTTGGAGAGCGAGATGATGCCCATCGGCAAGCGTGCATGCTTCTGGGGCGGGTATGGCGGCTCGCTGATCGTCCTCGACCTGGACCGTCGCCTCGCGGTCAGCTACGTCATGAACCGGATGGAGGGCAACCTCGTCGGGGATCAGCGGGGTGCGAGCGTGCTCCTCGCCACCATCGCCTCCCTGGCGAATTCGTGATCCCGCTCGCTGGCGTTGACGGGCAGCATCTCGATGCGGTGGCCGTCCGGGTCGGCGATGAACACCGAGTTCCGCGGGGTGGCCTCGAAGGTCTCGATTCCGGCCTCTGAAAGACCGGTTAGCAGCGACTCGACATCGGCAACGTCGACGTTCAGGGCCATGTGGTTCAGCTCCTCGCCGCCGTGGACGTCGCAGTCAGCCATTTCGAAGAGATCGAGGCCCTGCACGCCACAGCGCAAGAAGGCGGCCTTCATGCCCGGAACGAACCCGCGGTCGTCGAAGCCCAGAGCCTCCATGTAGAAGGCCCGGGACCGCTCGAGGTCAGTCACGTGGAGCACCACGTGGTTGATGCCCGTGACCTTGAGGGTCGACGCACCCATTCGCGTCTCAGCCCTTCGAAATGAGTTCGAGCTGAATGTTGTCGGGGTCGCGGAACACAAGCACTGCGTACCCCTCCTGATCGTTGATCGGTGACTGGGCCACGTCCAGCTTCTTGAAGTGTCCCGCCCAGGCGTCGAGGTCGGCACGTTCGGAGACCGCGAAGCTCACGTGATCGAGCCCCGTCCGCGTCTCGTTGCACGGTTCGGATCCGTTGGCTGAGTGCGCGTGCAGACCCACACACATCGAAAAGTCCGGCTTGCCAAGAACGATGGCGTAGCCGTCACCGTCGGGATGGTCCTCCCTCATCAGCTTCGCCAGGCCCAGGACTTCCTTGTACCACGCCACACTGCGATCGACGTCGGTGACCGTGAGGGAAATGTGGTGGATCGACGCGAGATCAGGCATGGACCCCCTCACAGTCTTCAGCGCTCATCGGAGGTCCGACTGGCCTGAGGTCATGCTCGGCCGCGATGCGAGCCAGTTCGTCCATCGGCGGGAACGCGGGGTCACTGGGCGCAACGTGTGCGCCAGCTGGAGTGCCCACATCGCGGACGAAATCACGGAAGCTGGTGCTGTTGTGCACCAGCAGGATCCGCGCCTCGCGGTCGCCAACCACGCGGAACGAGTGAGGGACGCCCCGGGGCATTGAGACCCAGTGTCCCGGCCGGACCACCAGCACCTCGTCTGCGCAGCGCACGACCATCTGGCCCTCGAGGATGTACCAGGTGTCGTCGAGGTCGTCGTGCACGTGGAGCGGCGGCGACGAGCCCACTGGCAAGGTCATCTCGAGCACGACGGTGTCCATACCCGGCGCGCATCGATGCTCGACGACCAAGGTGTCGAGGAACCACCACGCCGGCACTTGTTCGCTCTCCGGGGAATCCACAACTGCTGTCGTCACGTCCGCCACCTCCTAGTAAGAATCCGACCGCGAATCAATGCCCCAGACACAGATGAGACCGTGCGCATGATGCGGGTCCCGAATCCAGCGACACCCGTCACGCGCGGGCCGCCGGCTGGTGCGTCGCTCGTGCTCGGTCGAGTTCGGAACGGCAGTCGTCACTTCGCCCACCCCCTAGTCAGAAGCCTGGCACCGATCTGGTAGTCAGGATTCCTTACGACTTAAAGGTAAGGTATCCTTACGACTGTGTCAAGCGAGTTCTCCGACCAGCCCCACGGCGAGCGAGCGCCCTATGTCGGCGCCCTGATGCGTGTCGTCTGGGAGTGGGTCCGTGAGGAGATGTATGCGGGTGTCGTTGCCGCGGGACACGACGATCTGAACGCGGCGCACGTCGGGCTCTGGCGCTATCCGGGTCTCGAGGGACTCCGTCCAAGCGAGCTCGCCGCCCGGGTCGGGATCACCAAGCAGTCCGTCAACGAGCTCCTGCAGCACCTGGAACAGCACGGATACCTGTCGCGCGTGCCTGACGAGACCGATGGAAGAGCTCGCGTGATCCGACTCAGTCCGAAGGGATGGCGGCTCCAGCAAACCATCTACGACCAGGCGGGCGCGGCCGAGCGGCGGATCGCAGAGATCCTGGGGCCCCGGCGCTTCGCCCAGCTGCACAGCTCCCTCGAGCTGCTGAAGGAGCGCCTGTCCGGGTAGGGGGCGCAAATGAAACCCATCCACGTCGGGCTCGTGGCTGATCCAGCCGCGCCAACCGAGGTCGCACGAACGATGACAGACCTGAGCCCGTCGGACGGCAGCGACGGGTGGGACATCACCGTCGTGAGTGAGCCGTTCACCACCGGCTCTGAGGACGTCGACACCGCGCTCGGCCGGCTGCAGGACGAGGCTCGCCAACGAAACTGGGACATCGTCGTCGGGCTCACCGAGCTTCCGCTCCACGACGAGGAGGGCCGACACCTACTCGTGGAGACCGATCCCGCGGAACGGAGCGCAGTGCTGTCGCTGCCCGCGTTGGGCGGTTTTCGGATGCACACCCGCGCCCGCCATGCCTTGCGCTCGCTGATCAGCGGTCTGGCAGACCCCGACACGATGGACGAGCACCGTGTGGCCCTCCCGCGCCGGCGC
>JAFAUA010000405.1 GCA_019243595.1 Acidimicrobiia bacterium | reverse complement strand
GGCCGCGTTCAGGAACTTGAACTTGCGGCCGTCGTCGAGCACCAGCCACGGGGGTTCGATCACCGCCGTCCGACCGAGGTACTCGACCTGCGTGCCGGCGGGGATGTCGTCGAGGGTGCGGGGCCTGAAGGTTCGGGTGTGCGTCGTTCGTGCTCGCGCCGGTGCCGAGCGGGGGGCCCGGGCCGTAGGTCGCGACGCCCGTGGCGTCGGTGCTGCCGGCGGCGGAGACGCGGGACGTGGCGGAGGAGCCGGCGCGTCCGCCCGTTCCGCGGCCGCCTCGAGGTCGGCCCGCAGCGAGCCGGGAACGTCCCGCCGGTCGCACACCCGCTCGACGAGGTCGAGGCGCTCCGCGGATGGCAGCTCCCGGAGAAGCCGCGTCACCCGAGCCGACGCCCACCGGGGCAGCGTGCGGTCGCGCCGGGCAACAGCCTCGTCGACCACCTTGCGCACCTGCTCTTCGACTGACTCCGCCATCGCCCGCCGACGGTAGTCAACGAGAACGAAAGCGGGCCCGACGGGTATTGACGGGTAGACCGGTGCCGCATGCAGGCGCGGCGGTCAGCGGACCGCATCCAACCGGCGCAATGGGTGGTGCTGGCGGTGACGATCGTCGCCGCCTTCATCGTCGTCCTCGACAACACGGTGCTGAACGTCGCCATCCCGACGATCCTCCGCGACCTCCACACCCGCCTGCCGAGCCTGCAGTGGGTGGTCACCGGCTACGCCCTGACCTTCGCCGCCCTGCTGATCATCGGCGGACGGCTCGGCGATGTCTATGGCCACCGGAACGTGTTCATGGTGGGCGCCGCCCTCTTCGGCATCGGCTCGTTCCTGGCGTCCGTGTCGACGTCGGTCGGCGAGCTCATCCTCGGCGAGGCGATCATCGAGGGGATCGGAGCGTCGCTGATGTTGCCGGCGACGCTCGCCATCCTCTCGGCGACGTTCACGGGCCGCATCCGGGCGACGGCGTTCGCCGCCTGGGGTGCGACGGCGGGCGTCGGCGCCGCCCTCGGGCCTCTCGTTGGCGGCTTTCTCACCACCAACTACTCGTGGCGCTGGGCGTTCCGCATCAACGTGATCGTCGCCCCGTTGGCCATCATCGCAGCCGCTCTGTTCATCGCCCGCACCGAACGCAAGAGCGACCGGCCACGCGTTGACATTCCTGGCGCCCTGCTCATCGCGGCCGGGATGTTCCTCATCGTGTTCGCCCTCAGCGAGGGCGGCACCTACGGATGGTGGAAACCGCTCGAGCGCTTCAAAGTCGGCGGCACGACGGTGTGGCGAGCCACCCAACCGGTCTCCATCATCCCGATCGTGCTGGCTGCCGGCATCGGCCTCCTCTGCGCCTTCGTGGCGGTCGAGCTCCGTGCCAACCGACGCGGCTCCGACGCCCTCTTCGAGCTGCAGCATCTCGGCCTCAAGACCTATCGGTACGGGCTGATGACGGTGCTCGTGCTTGCGATGGGACAGCTGGGGATCAGCTTCGTGCTCCCCCTGTTCCTCCAGAACGCCAAGCACCTGAGCGCCGAGCGCAACGGGCTCTGGATGCTGCCGGCAGGAATCTTCGTCATCATCGGCGCCCAGGTCGGCGGCGCCCTCACCCGCCGGCTGGGGACGATGAAGGTGGTCCGCACGGGCCTGCTGATCTACACGGCCGGCATCTTCCTGATCTTCTGGGCGGTCTCGCTGAACATCACGGTGTGGCGCCTGCTGCCGGGGCTGGCGCTGTACGGAGCGGGCGTCGGCTTCGCCGTGGCCCAGCTCACCAACGTGATCCTGTCGGAGATCCCCGACGAGAACGCAGGCGCGGCGAGCGGCGCCAACAGCACGGTGCGCCAGGTCGGAAGCGCCCTCGGGGTGTCGGTCATCGGCGCTCTGCTGACCGCCCGCACGATCTCCTCGGCGACCACGACCCTGCGCACGGCGGCGATACCGCCGGCGGTGCGGGCCCACGCCGTCGCCGGTATACGCGCCCTCGGCAGCGCCTACATGCCGCCGGCCAGCTTCGGGCGCCCGAACGCGGCGGTCGTGCGCCGCGCCGTCTCCTACGGCGTGCTCAACGGCACGCACTGGGCCCTGTTGTTCGCGGCCGGCGTGGTGTTGACGGGCGCCCTGATGTCGCTGCTGATCCCCAACGAACTGATTCCCGAGAAGGAGACCCCATTGGAGGACCTCCCCGAGACGATCGATCCGTTGGCCGTCGACGCGGGCATCGCGGCGGCTGACCTATGACGGTGTCGGCCCGCGTCGTCACGATCTCGTCGGCCTACGGCGCCGGCGGCGCGGCCGTCGCGCGCCTTCTTGCAACTCGATTGGGGCTTCCGTTCGCCGACCGGCTGATCAAACCCATGGGTGGCGGTCCGCCGACC
>JAFAUA010000371.1 GCA_019243595.1 Acidimicrobiia bacterium | reverse complement strand
GGCCGCACGTCCGAGAACGTCGTCGACCTCGACGTCCTCACCTACGACGGGCTCCGGATGACGGTGGGGCCGACCAGCGACGAGGAGCTGGCGCGGATCATCGATGAAGGGGGCCGGCGCGGCGAGATCTACGCCGCGCTACGGGACCTGCGCGACCGGTACGCGGAGGAGATTCGCCGGCGGTTCCCGGACATCCCGCGGCGCGTCTCCGGCTACTCACTCGACGAGCTGCTGCCCGAGAAGGGCTTCAACGTGGCGCGGGCGCTCGTCGGCACCGAAGGCACGTGCGCCACTGTTCTCGGGGCGACGGTGCGCCTCGTGCACAGCCCGCCGGAACGAACGCTGGTCGTGCTCGGCTTCAGCGACGTGTTCACGGCCGGCGACCACGTCATGGACGTGATGGCGCACGGGCCGATCGGCCTCGAGGGCATGGACGATGTGCTGGTCGAGGACATGAAGATCAAGCACGTGCACACGGGCGAGCTCGGGTTGCTGCCCGATGGTGCGGGCTGGCTGCTCGTCGAGTTCGGCGGCGAGACCAAGGAGGAGTCCGATGCGAAGGCGCGCGAGATGATGTCGGCCCTCGGCAAGCTCGAAAACGCGCCGCAGATGAAGTTGTACGAGGACCGCGACCAGGAGGAGACGGTCTGGAAGATGCGGGAGGCGGGCCTGGGGTCGACGGCGCTCGTCCCGACCAAGCCCCGCAGCTGGGAGGGCTGGGAGGACGCGGCGGTGCCGCCCGAGCGCCTCGGCGACTACCTCCGGGACTTCCGCCAGCTGCTCGACGATCACCACTACGGCTGCGCTCTCTACGGCCACTTCGGTGATGGCTGCGTGCACACCCGCATCGACTTCGACTTCCGTACCGCCGACGGCATCCGCCGCTACCGGTCGTTTGTCGAGGACGCCGCCGATCTCGTCGTTCGTTACGGCGGGTCGCTGTCGGGCGAGCACGGCGACGGTCAGTCACGCGCCGAGCTGCTGCCCAAGATGTTCGGCGACGACCTCGTGCGTGCCTTCTCCGAGTTCAAGGCCATCTGGGACCCCCAGAACAAGATGAATCCCCGCAAGGTCGCCGACCCGTACAGGGTCGACGAGAACCTGCGGCTGGGGACCGATTACCGACCGTGGGAGCCGGTCACCTTCTTCCAGTTCCCTGACGACGACCACAGCTTCCAAGAGGCAGCGCTCCGCTGTGTCGGCATCGGCAACTGCCGCCGTGAAGGCGGCGGCACGATGTGCCCGAGCTACATGGTCACCCGCGAGGAGCAGCACTCCACGCGGGGCCGGGCCCGCATCCTGCACGACATGCTCGTCGGTGACCTCATCACCGACGGGTGGCGGTCGAAGGAGGTGCTCGATGCTCTCGACCTGTGCCTGGCGTGCAAGGGGTGCAAGAACGACTGCCCGGTCAACGTCGACATGGCCACCTACAAGGCCGAGTTCATGGCCCACCACTACGCGGGACGGGTGCGTCCGGCTTCGCACTACACGATGGGCTGGCTGCCGGCCGCGGCGTTGGCCGCGTCCAAGGCCCCGCGAGCGGCGAATGCCGTGCTGCACACGGCGGGCGTCCGGTCGTTGGTGAAGGCCGTGGGTGGCATCGACCGCCACCGCACGCTGCCCCGGTTCGCTCCGCAGTCGTTCGCGGACTGGTTCCGCGCCCGCGAGGGGACGGTCGGCGGCGGAGCGCCGGTGCTGCTGTGGCCGGACACCTTCACCAACTACTTCGACCCCGAGATCGCCCGGGCGGCTGTCGACGTACTGGAGCACGCCGGGTTCTCGGTCGTCATCCCCGAGCGTCCGGTGTGCTGCGGGCTGACGTGGATCTCCACGGGCCAGCTGAAGACGGCGAAGCGCGTCCTGCGGCGGACGCTGCGGTTGCTGCGCGATCCGATCGAGGCCGGCGTCCCCATCGTCGGCTTGGAGCCGAGCTGCACGGCTGTCTTCCGGTCGGACCTGCACGAGCTGTTCCCCCACGACCAGGACGGGGCCCGGCTGAAGAAGGAGACCTACACGCTCGCCGAGTTCCTACACAAGAAGGCGCCGGACTGGCAGCCGCCGCTCCTACAGCGCTCGGCAATCGTGCAGGGGCACTGTCACCACAAGTCGATCATGCACATGGACGCCGACGAGGAGCTGTGGAAGCAGATGGGCTTGGAGGCCGAGCTGTTGAACTCAGGCTGCTGCGGCCTGGCCGGCAACTTCGGATTCGAGCGTGGCCACCACGAGGTGTCGGTCGCGTGCGCCGAACGCGTCCTGATGCCGCGGGTGCGCGAGGCGACAGCAGACACCATCGTGATGGCCGACGGCTTCAGCTGCCGAACCCAGATCGCCGAGCTCAGCGACCGCAAGGCCCTCCACACCGCCGAGGTCCTGGACATGGCCCTGCACAAGTCCGACCCCGGCATGCTCCCGCCGACGCGCCCCGAGCAAGCCTTCGCCTGAGGCGCCCCCTGCGGTAGCGTGGTACCTGCAGATACGAGACCAGAGTCGGAGTGTCCGGCTCGTAGGCCCACCTCACCGCCTCCCGGGTTTGTGGAGAGTTGCCGAGGCAGGCCTCCCACAACCTGAGGAGTACATGCAGTGACGTCGTTTGCCGAACTCGGCCTGCGCGCGGAGTTGGTTGCCGCGCTGGCGGCCGAGGGCATCAACGAGCCTTTTGCCATCCAGGAAGCCACCATCCGCGACAGCCTCGCCGGCCGCGACGTCTGCGGCCGGGCCAAGACAGGGTCGGGCAAGACCCTCGCCTTCGGCCTGCCGATGCTGCAGCGCACCCCGGTCGACATCGAGCCCGGATGCCCAGCGAGCCTCGTGCTCGTCCCGACGCGCGAGTTGGCGCGCCAGGTCGTCGACGTGCTTACGCCGCTGGCGCGGGCCCTCGACCTACGCGTGATGGCCCTGTACGGCGGAACCGATCTCGACCGCCAGATGAAGGCGCTGCGGCGCCCCGTCCATCTGGTCGTCGCCACGCCCGGACGACTCATCGACCTGATCGACCGCAGCGCCATCAGCGTCGCCGGTGTCCAATCCGTCGCCGTCGACGAGGCCGACCGCATGGCCGACATGGGCTTCTTCCCTCAGGTCGAGTGGATCCTGCGCCGCCTCGAGAGCCGGAGCCAGACCCTTCTGTTTTCGGCGACGCTCGACGGCGACGTCGGTGGGCTCGTCCGCCACTACCTCAAGGATCCCGTGCAGCACGAGGTGGCCTCGGCCACCCAGACCGTCGACGAGATGCACCACCGCTTCCTCGCCGTGCACGAGATGGACCGGGTCAAGGTTGCGGCGGCCGTCACCCGCGGCGTCGCCCGCACGCTGATCTTCACCCGCACCAAGCGCCAGGCCGACCGCTTGGTCACCCAGCTGCGCGGCGAGGACGTACGCGCTGCTGCGATCCATGGCGACCTCCGCCAGTCGGCACGCGAGAAGGCACTCGCCGATTTCGCCGACGGCCGCATCCCCGTGTTGGTGGCGACCGACGTCGCCGGCCGCGGCATTCATGTCGAGGATGTCGACGTCGTCGTGCACTACGAACCGCCGCAGGATCAGAAGGCGTACCTGCATCGCTCGGGACGCACCGCCCGCGCCGGACGCACGGGCATGGTCGTCACCTTCGTACTTTGGAACCACGTGGCCGACGTCGAGCGTTTGCAGAAGCGCCTCGGTCTCGAGGAGCCCGTTATCGAGGTGTTCTCGAACGACCCGCGCCTGGCCGACCTCCACACCCTCGACGGCCCGGCGCCGCCTCGCCGCGTCGCAACCGTCTAGACGGCGAAAGCACTTAGGGGCCGCACCTGGGGCCCCCTCGCCTCCAAGCACCCAGGTCCACCGCCGAGTGGCGGTACTGCGGCCCACCGGAGGTGTACCCCCCGCCATCGGTTCGTACGCCTGTTCGGTCGTCGGTTTATGGCCGGCGCGGCCGTACCCTTGAGCTGTGGGGTCCGGCCTCGAGTCCGAGGTGAGCGCCCTCGCTCACCGCATCGCCGACTTGGGCGCGGGCGAGCGGTCCGAGATCGTGCAGAGCTCGTGGTGGAGCGAGCGCATGCTCGAGTGGGCGATGTCCCATCCGTCGTTCAAGACCCAGCTGTTCCGCTTCGTCGACGTATTCCCTGCGACCACGGGCGACGCCGACGTGCTCCGCCATCTCGACGAATACTTCGCCCAGGCCGACGTCCCGCGCACGTTCGATCTCGGTCTCGATGTCGCCGACCGCGTGCCGTTCGGCAAGGCGGCGGCAGCTTCGGTCGCGCGGCGCAACATCGCCCGCATGGCGCGCCAGTTCATCGTCGGTGCCGACCCGGCCGCCGCCGTCCACGGCCTCGAGCGCCTGTGGCGACTGGGCAGCGCCTTCACCGTCGACCTCCTCGGCGAGAAGACCGTCACCGACGAGGAAGCCGATACCTATGCGAGGCGCGTCGACGAGCTCCTCGCCGAGCTCATCCGAGCCACCCGGGCATGGCCGCCCGACGACCACCTCGAGCGCGACGACGTCGGTCCGCTGCCGCGCGTGAACGTCAGCATCAAGCCCACGGCGCTGACGTCGTTCCACGATCCGCTGTCGCGGGCCGATGCCCTGGCCGACGCCAAAGCGCGCCTACGTCCAATCCTTCTGCGGGCGCTCGACGCCGGCGCTCACGTCCACTTCGACATGGAGCACTACGACGCCAAGGACGTCACCCTGCAGCTGTTCCGCGACCTCCTCGGCGAGGACGAGTTCGCCGACCTCGAAGCCGGCGCCGTGATCCAGGCCTATCTGAAGGACTCCCACGACGACCTGGCCGATCTCATCGCCTTCTCGTCGCAGCGCCGAAAGCCGATCACCGTCCGCCTCGTCAAGGGTGCCTACTGGGACACCGAGACCGTGGTCGCCAAAGCCGAGGGCTGGCCGGTGCCGGTGTACGAGGAGATCGACCAGACCGAGGCCAACTACGAGCGCTGCGTGCGGTTGCTGCACGCGCACCACGGCGATGTGCGTGCTGCCTTCGGCAGCCACAACCTCCGGTCGCTCTCGTACGCGGTCGCCACTGCCCGGGCGCAGGGGATCCCCGACCACGGCTACGAGCTGCAGATGCTCTACGGCATGGCGCCGGCCGTGCACGCCGCCGTGCGGCGCCTCGGTTTCCGGTTGCGGGTGTACGCCCCGGTCGGCGAACTGGTGCCGGGCATGGCGTACCTAGTGCGACGGCTGCTCGAGAACACGTCCAACGAGAGCTTCGTCCGCCGGCGGTTCAAGGAGGGAGCCGAGCTCGACGCCTTGTTGGCGCCTCCGCGTGCCGAGGCACTGCCCCAGCTCGCGCCCCCGGCGCGAAGAGAGCCGACCGATCCGGCCGCGCCGAGCGAGTACCACCACGAGCCGGTCGCCGAGTGGCGTCGCGCCAGCGTGCGGTCGGCATTCGGCGCCGCCGTCGAGCGCGTGAACCTCGGCCTCGACGTCGCCGCCCTCATCGACGGCCACCCCGTCGGCACCAAGGCGCGCATCGTGTCGGTCGATCCCGGTGACACCGCTTCGGAGGTGGCGGTGTCGGCATCGTGCGGACGGGCCGAGACCGATGCCGCTCTCGATGTGGCCCGGCGGGCGTGGCCGGCGTGGGCGCGCACGCCGGTCGCCGAGCGTGCGGCCGTCCTGTTCGGGGCCGCCGAGTGGATGCGTGCTCGCAAGTTCGACCTGGCCGCCCTGCAGGTGTTCGAGGCGGGCAAGCCGTGGAAGGAGGCCGACGCCGACGTCTGCGAGGCCATCGACTTCTGCGAGTACTACGGCCG
>JAFAUA010000341.1 GCA_019243595.1 Acidimicrobiia bacterium | reverse complement strand
CAAAGCACTCGAGGCAGGGCTTCCTTCAAGTGTCGCGTTGCCCATCCACGCGGCCACCAACGACCATTCGCTTGGTATCTGCATCTGGGAAGGCAAGTCGGTCGACGCCGTACGCGAGGTAGTCGAAGGTGCTGTCGGACCGTACGCCAACAACGAGTACTTCGAAATGCACGTCGACGGACTTACGCCCCAGCTAGTCAGCTAGCTGGGCCTGCGCAGCGCGACGCGCTTAGAACGACCGCTCCGCGCCTCGTCCTCGAGTTCAGCGCGCCCTCCCAGAACATCGACGCCGCGAAGCCGTCTTCTGTACTCACAAGTCGTCACCGATCGCTGACCCGAGCGATGCGATCTGGTGCGCTCGCTGGAAGAAGCGCTGATCACATGAAGACCGGTAAGGACGGTCCCACTGCCGGCGACGCGCTGCTGTGGTCGTCGTTCTGGGACAACCCGGCGGGCTACCCGACCGCTCTGGTTCGGGTCAGCCGTCGTGGTCGATCCTCATCGTTTCCTTACTCTTTTCGCCTCAGCGGATGACACTTGGGGTCGATGATTCAGCCATGAAGACCACGATCGACACCGAGCTCGTCGACTCGAGGCGTCTCCTCGGAGACTGGCGCTCGCTGCGAGAGCGGATCGCAACCGACGGCTACGTCTTCATGCGCGGCCTGCTCGACCCGGTGGCGGTCCAAGCGATCGGCGCGAAGGGGCTCGCCTCGCTTCAGGCCGCAGGCTGGACCGAGCGCGGCCAGGACCCTGTTACCGCATCGCCTCGGCAGCCGATCCGGGCGATCAAGATGCGCGACGCCTTCGGCGACCGCGGCTACATGGCCATCGTCGCCGACCCCGCCTTCAACAGCCTGCCCTTCATCTCACCCATGGCCGAGCTGATGGCACAGATCCTCGGGCCGAACGGGTTCTGTTACCCCTTGAAGCTTCCCCGCGTCGTGTACCCGGCCTCGCTGGTCCCGCACCAACCGGGGAACTTCGTGCACCAGGACTACAACTCGGTCCAGGACATGTTCACCTGCTGGACACCCCTCGGTGACGTCCCTCGCACCCTCGGCGGACTCGCAATCAAGCCGGGCAGCCAGCACACGAGCCGTGTTCGCCATCGCCCTCTCAACGATCTCGAACCTGGCTGGGCCACCACCGATTATCAGGCCGGCGACGTGTTGGTGTTCCACTGCCTGACCACCCATGCCGCGCTGCCCAACCGGGAAGGTCGAATGCGCTTCTCAGCGGAGTACCGCTGGCAGCTTGCCGACCAACCTGCACCTCGGCGCATGGTCATGGGGCCGCAAGGCCACGAGATCGGCTCACGCCTGTTCGCTCGCACTTCCTGGTGGCGTCCAGTTCCTGCCGAGTTACGGCTGTTCGACGACGGCGGCGTCGACGCGTCAGCTGTATTGCCGGCCCCCCGGTCGCGTTTCGTGGAGTTCAGCAACTGAGGAGTCGCCAGAGCGGCGGTCTGTGGTTGACACCGATCATTGCGGGCCCCTTCGCGCGGCGAAAGGCGATCGGTCTCAGCCTGCCAGCGTCCGCGGTCCTGGCCGATCGACGCCGTGATTATCGAGCGGATCGCGCGGCTTGGCGATGCGCACAGAGCGGCATCACCTTCGTGCGGCACTCCTCACGGACCGAGCCGGACCGCCAGCGCGGCCGATGGCCCCGAGGGCGGCGCTGGTGGTGGCGGTGTGGTCGGCGGCAACCCCGTTCGCGTTGGAGCCGACGATTCGTCGCGTAGCGATCTGTGTGCCTGCCGGGTTACGACGCTCACGAGCGCGAAGTGGTCGGGCGGGGAGCACTGACGGCTGTGGGGGGTACTGGCACGAGGGCGACTCACCTGCTGGCTGCCTTGGTCGTCGTCCAGCCATGAGCAACACTCCGGTGAACAGACAGGCGAACGTGGCCCATTGGAGGTCGAGAGCGACGTGAGGGACTGACGGCTCGGTCGCAGCTCATCGCGAAAGTCTCTCCGGTCCTCCGGTACCGGGCGCGCGCCACCTTCCGCCTTCGGTGTGGCGGCTACCTAACGCTGCTCCTGCTGGTCGGGGTGCTGGGCGGCATCGCCATGGCATCGATCGGCGCGGCGCGGCGGACGCAGTCGTCGTACCCCGCCTTTCTGAGGAGCACCAACCCGTCGGACCTGACGGTCTCGAGCTACGGCGTCAGCGCCAACTCGGCCGCCAACGGCTATTCAGCCGACGTTACGAGCCAAATCGCCCGGCTTCCCGGGGTGCGACGGGTCAAGAGCTGGGTGGGACTCTTCGCCATTCCGCTGGAACGCGACGGCGCCCCCAACCTCGACGACCTCGCCCACGTGAACATCGCTGGCAGCCTCGACGGGCTCTACTTCGACGAGGACCGGGCCACCGCCATCGCGGGCCGCATGGCCCGAGCCGATCGGCCGAACGAGTTCGTCACGACTGCGGCGGGCGCCCGCCAGCTCGGCATCCATGTCGGCGAGACCGTCCCCATGGGCTTCTACAACCTCGCCCAGTCGGCCATGCCGGGGTTCGGCACTGCCGCGGTGCCGCCACAGGTCCGGGCGAACATGAGGCTGGTCGGCGTCGTCGTCTTCAACGACCAGGTCATCCAGGACGACGCCGACCGTCTTCCGACGAACATGGTCTTCAGCCCGGCGCGCACCCGCTCGCTGCTTGAGCCGGGGGGCACCCAGGGCACCTGGTACGGGCTCCAGCTCGTTCACGGCAACCGCGACGTGCCTCTGGTGGAGCGGGCGATCATCGGGCTGTTCCCGCCGGGCAGTGCCGTCTTCTTCCGCGTCACCTCGCTCGGCGAGGCCAAGGTGGAACGGGCCGTGAAGCCCGAAGCGATTGCCCTCGGGGCGTTCGGGGCCATCGCAGCCCTGGCGGCGTTGCTCATCGCGGCGCAGGCCATCTCTCGCCAACTCCACGAGAGTGACGAGGATATGCAGGTGCTGCGCTCGCTGGGGGCCGGTCCGTCAGCGGCGCTGCTTGACGGGTTGGTGGGGATTCTCGCCGCCGTCGGGGTCGGAGCGCTCCTGGCGTGCGCGCTGGCCATTGCGCTCTCACCGCTGGCGCCGCTCGGACCCGTACGCGCCGTCTATCCGTCGAGCGGGATCGCCTTCGACTGGACGGTACTCGGTGGTGGGACGCTGGTGCTGATCGTCGCCCTCAACACGGTCGCCACCGCCCTCGCCTACCGGAGTCTGCCCCATCGTGTGGCGCGCCGATCCAAGGCCGTGTCGACCCGCACCTCAAGTGTTGTTCGAGCCGCCGCCGCTTCTGGGCTGTCGAGCCCGGGCGTCGTCGGTGTGCGCTTCGCTCTCGAGCCGGGACGGGGCCGCACCGCAGTCCCCGTCCGTTCGGCGTTGTCGGGCGCGGCTGTCGCCGTGATGCTCGTGGTGGCGACGCTCACCTTTGGCAGCAGTCTGCACACCCTGGTCTCGCGTCCGGCTCTCTACGGATGGAACTGGAGCTACGCGCTCTACTCGGTCAACAACATCCCCCCGCAGGCCCGCGATCTTCTCGGGCACGATCCCAACGTCGCGGCAACGGCGGACGAGAACGATCTCAACGTCCAGATCGACGGTCAGAACGTCCCGGCCTTGTTGGGAGACGCCCACCCAGCGCTGGGCCCGCCCATCCTGTCGGGGCATGCCCTCGCCGGCAGAGACCAGGTTGTGCTCGGAGCGGCCACCCTCGCCCGGTTGCACAAGCACGTCGGCGACACCGTCATCGCGGGCTACGGGACCCCGAGCCAAGCCCCGCTCTACGTCCCTCCGACGCGCCTTCTCATCGTGGGCACGGCCACCTTGCCTGCCATCTCCACCTCGGGCACCCTCGCCGACCACACCTCGATGGGCACCGGAGCCCTTCTCTCCACGGACATTGCGCCACCCGCGTTTCAGCAAGCGGCCTCGAACCCGGACCCCACCCTCAACGGCCCCAGCCTGGTCGTCGTGCAATTGCGCAACGGCGTGAGCCCCGCGGCCCGTGTCGCCGATGAACGACGGATCGTCGCCGCTGCCAACAACGCGTTCTCAGCTGACCCGGGCGCCATCGGCGACACCGTCGACCTGCTGCCCATCGAGCACCCAGCGGAGATCGTCAACTACCGGTCAACAGGCGCCACGCCCTTCATCCTCGCCGCCGGCCTCGCCTCGGGCGCGATCGTCGCCCTCGGTCTCACGCTGACGGCCTCAGTGCGACGTCGGCGGCGGGACCTGGCGCTGTTGAAGACCCTCGGCTTCACGCGCCGTCAGCTGGCCGCCACGGTCGTATGGCAGTCGTCGGTCGCCGCCATCGTTGGCCTCGCAGTTGGCATACCGGTGGGCATCGCCGCGGGGCGCTGGCTGTGGGTCCTGTTTGCCCGCGAGATCTACGCCGTGCCCAAGCCCACGGTGCCGTTGTCAGTCCTCGCCGTCGCCGTGGGAACGCTCCTGCTCGCCAACGCCGTGGCTGCCATTCCCGGGCGGCTCGCGGCCGGTACGCCTGCAGCGCTTGTCCTTCGAGGAGAATGACGGTGTCCTTCGTTGCGGGCTGCACCGACGCTCGCCGCTGTCGGCGAGGCGAGAACAAGCGATCGTCGAGCTGGCTCCTACGCCCTCGACGTGCCGAGCTGCGAGTAGCAACTCTCGCAAGCGCCTAAAACGCGCCGAGGGGAGATCCGCCGACCGAGTCGCCGCTCCGCGCTTCGTCACCGAGTTCAGAGCGCGCCGCCAGAACATCT
>JAFAUA010000335.1 GCA_019243595.1 Acidimicrobiia bacterium | reverse complement strand
GGGCTCCATCTCGCCCTCGACCAGGTGGTCCTCGATCAGCTTCTGGGTGACATTGCGTCCCACGTCCGCTTCCTGTCTACCCTCCGCTAACCCTCCTGCTCGGTCGGACGCACCAGGAGCTCGTTGATGGCGACCCGGCGCGGGCGCGTGATGATGTAGGAGATGGCGTCGGCGATGTCCTCGGCGTGGAGGATCTCGACGTCCTTGAAGCGGGACAGGCTGGCCGCCCGCACTTCCTCGCGGACGTGGGAGCCGAGCTCGGTGCGCACGGCGCCGGGTTCGACGACCGAGATACGCAGATGACGCTTGGTGAACTCCTGACGGAGCGATTCCGTGAAGGCGCCGACGCCCCACTTCGAGAGGTTGTAGACGCTCGATCCCACACGCGCGACCCGGCCGGCGACCGAGCTGATGTTGACCAGGTCGGCAACGCCGCGGGGCGACGATTCCACCGATGCGAGGAGGTGAGGCAGCGCGGCGTGGGTCGTGTAGAGAACGCCGAGGACGTTGAGCGAGACCATTCGCTCCCACTCCTCGAGCGGCGCCGACTCGGCGGGCCCGAGCAGCATCACCCCGGCGTTGTTGATGACAGTGTCGAGCCGCCCGAGCTCGGCAACCGTCTGCTCGACGGCAGCGCGGGCCTGCGCTTCGTCGGTGACGTCGGTCTCGATGACGAGGGCGCGGCCGCCCTTCTCCTCGATCGTCGATGCCAGTTCCTGCAGGCGGTCGACGCGGCGGGCGGCAAGGGCCACCGCCGCCCCCTCCTCGGCCAGCACCTGCGCCGTCGCCTCGCCGATCCCGCTGCTGGCCCCGGTCACCAGGGCCACCGTTCCGTCCAGTCGTTCGCCGCTCATGGGTGGGTTCTACCCCGGCTGGAGGAGCAAAGCAGCCGCTAGCAGGAAACGTTCGTGCAGTTGTTCGGGCTGTTGCCGGACACCGAAGTCGACGTCAGATTGACCGTCCCCGTGCTCCGGTAGATGCCGCCTCCGGTGGCGCCGGCCACGTTGCCAGTCACCTTCGAGCTCGACAGGCTGATCGTCCCACCCGCGTTATAGACGCCGCCGCCGCGAATGTTGGCGTCATTGTTCTGGATCGCGGAGGACTTCACGGTCGTCGTGCCGTCATTCCAAATTCCGCCTCCGTTGCCCGGCGTCGCACTGTTGTCCTCCACGACGGTGCTGTTGACATTGAGCGTTCCACGGAAGGAGTTGTTCTCGAGCCCGCCGCCGAACAGGGCTGTGTTGAAGGTGACCTGTGAGTTGCTAACGGTCACCGTTCCGCTGGCGACCCCGATCCCCCCGCCTCCATTGGTGGCGTGGTTGCCGGTGATCGTCGAGTCGCTGACGGTGGTCGTGGCGCTGCTCTGGTTGTTGATTATCCCGCCGCCAAGCGCACCGGCGCCATTGGAATAGTTGTTCGAGATCGTCGAGCCGCTGACCGTGAGCTTGCCGTCGTTGCCGATTCCTCCGCCCGAAAGGGCGGAGGTGTTGTTGGTCACGGTCGAGTTGGTGACCGAGACGGTCCCGGGGGAGGCGTTGGCGATGCCGCCGCCGTTGTTGGCGGCCGTGTTGTTCGAAATCGTTGTGCTGTTTACGTTGAGCACGCCGCCGTTGCCGATGCCGCCGCCGGCGGCCGACCCCGTCGCAGCGTTGCTGGTCACCGTCGAGTTGTTCAACGTCAGCGTTCCGTTGTTCAAGATGCCGGCGCCGTTGGTGGTGGTATTCCCGTGCTGGATCGTCAGATAGTTGATAACGACGGTCGCTCCGGAGGGAACGGAGAGTGTCCTGCCGTTGCTCTGCCCGTCGAGGGTCGCCGGGCCGTTCATGGTCACACCGTTGTGGACAGAGAAGTGTCCGTAGCAGGTACCGGAGATGTCGATGACGTCGCCCGATTGGGCGGCGTTCAGCGCGGCTTGGAGGTTGCCACCGTTGTCGCAGTCGACATGGAAGACCTGATTCGCGAAGGCGGTTGGCCCCACACCTGCCACCAACCCGACGACGGCCGTAGCCGCCAGACCCACGCGAGCAAAGAACCGAACACGACCCACGACGAATTTCCCCCCCCTTTGAGCACCACACGATGCCGGGCGAAAGCGTACGTAGCCTTTCTCTCTCCTTCAAGACCCTTGACCATTTCTTAACCGGCCGGGATCTTCTCGCACCTGCAGTCGAGCAGCGGAGGTGGCCCCGCTCGTCAGGGACTTCCTCGTCCAAGCGCGTCCCGCCTCGCGACAGCAGACGCACTTCAGTCCTGGTCGCGAGCCTGTCGCTTGGCCATCTCCTCTTCGATCAGGCCGGCGACGTGAGGCAATTCCATTTGCAGTTCCCGGAAGTGCGTCCCAGACATCTCGAGCGCAGTTGCACTCGTCTCTGCTGTAACTGTGGCTGACCGCCGCCCGCCCATGATTCCGATCGCACCGAAGAAGTCCCCGGGGCTCAACGTCACGGCGTGATTCGGCGCAGCGACGCTGAGGCTTCCCTCCACGAGCACGAAGAACGCATACCCGTCGGACCCAGCGCGGATCACGGTGTCCCGCGTCAAAACACCGCTCGTCGAACCACCGTGGGACCCGACCCTGCGTGTCGCTGTCGAGACCGTTGAACGGCGGGATCGACGCGACCCGCTCGACTGCCACCGCCATCTTGTATTCCTTCCCTTGCCCTCAGAGCTTGCTTCTCATCCTGGACGGCAGCGACCCGTTGCCGTTGTGTCCTCTGTCGCCAAGATCGACGACGCGAACCCCGCTTGGTACTCCTGATCGGATACGGATCGACGTATTCGACAACCGGCACACGTCCGGTCGGCCGGTACCGACCGCTCTCGATGACGTGCAACGGCACGTAGGGCTCGGTCCCCATGCTGCGGAACAGTGCGTCGTCGGCTCCCAGATCGTGACTCGCTCGTGCCAGCGCAGAAGGTCGAGCCTGCGCAGCAGGATCATCAACGTCACGACTGCGCCCGCAAGGGTGCCGGCGACGACGGCACCCAGCACGGTGCCACCGGGGAGGACGGCGATCAGGCCGAGGAGAATGACGAGGAGCAACAGCAGGCCGCACCACTCGATGGCCGACATCTCCTGGCCGGTCGCCGCCTCGATGAGCGCCGGTTCTCTCGCATCTCGATGCACAGAGCGACGAGTTCCCGGTACACCGATCCTTGCTGCCTCGTCCGCGGGGTCAGGGCATGGATGGCGTCGGTGAGCCGGATGTAGAAGGGCGCTGCCAGCTCATGGTCGACGAGGCGATAGTCGATCTGGTCGGTGAGGTGCTCGTCGACCAGGTTCCGGGCCCGGGCGCAATCGTCGCCGCCGAACACCGACGCCATCTGATGAACCGAGAACAGGGACGCGTTGCTCTTGGCGACGAGATCCTGGACCTGCGCGAGGCGTTCGCGCGTCCGGACGATCGTGAAGGCCAAGAGGACACCGAACAAGAACGTCGCCATGCTGGGAGCGCGACATCGACGCGGATGTCGCCTCGCTTCGGTCCGGCAGCGATTGACGTCGACGGCGACGTCGACGGCGACGGCGACGGCGACGAAAGTCGCAGGCAGCACGACCATCTCGCCCGCTGCGAACGAGCGCCACCATGAATTGGGCGGCGGTTTCCTCGGCAGTGCGCTCACCCGGAGAACCGAAGCGTCTGTGTCGACGGCAGCAGCGTGGTCCGTCGCAGTTGACGTGCGGATAGACAGCACATGAACAGCTGCACCCGTCCGCTGAGGCGGCTGCTGGCTTGAAAAGACGTCGTCGAGCTAGGCGACCCGCGTCCCGCGACGCTGCGTGCGGAGCCGCCCGGCGCGAACCCGGTCGACGACGACCGCGGCCAAGGCGGCGACCAGAGCCAGGGCCATGAGGGCGCCACCAGGGATCGGATGGTGTTCGCCGATGAGCGCTGCTGCGCCCACACAGGCAATCGACAGGAATCCGAGCAGCCGGACCATCAACTGTGGTCGTTTCCACATCGGCCGCGGCGCCCACGCACATCGGCGAAGGTTTCGCGAGTGTTCACAGCTGGTTCACTGCCCCAACGATCGACCGGCGCAGGCGTCAGCCCGTTCGGCCGAGCGCCGGGACCCGCGCCGGGCGGACGTCGGAATCGGGCAGGGCGACGCCCAAGATTTGGGTGAGGCCGATGCGTCGCACCCGGTAGGCGAACCCGCCGCCGGCGACGAGGACGTCGCACACCTGCCACCCACCCGTCCACGGGCAGGTGGCGTGGCACCGGATTTCGACGGGGGTACCGACCTCAACCACCGGTGCGGATGTTCCACCCGCCCCATGACCGTTAGGTGACCGGTTATTGACGCCCCGGCGACGGCCCCGGGAAACCCTGTGTTGCCGACCTAGCGGGGCTTCTCGTACCGGTAGCCCAGGCCCCGGATCGTCGTGATCCGCGTGGGGTGGGAGGGGTCCTCTTCGATCTTGGCCCGGAGGCGCTTGATGTGGACGTCGAGAGTCTTTGTGTCACCGACGTAGTGCGGCCCCCAGACCCGGTCGATCAGCGTCTCCCTGGTGAGCACCCGGCCAGCGTTGTCGAGCAGAAGCTCGAGGACCTCGAACTCCTTCAGCGGCAGGGCAATCTCGTCCCCTCGGACGACGACCTCGTGGCGCTCGGGATCGAGGCGAACGTCGCCGACCTCCAGCACATCGCCGCTCGTCAGCGTCTCGTCCTCACGCGGGGCCCGTCGCAGCACGGCCCTCATCCGGGCGACCAGTTCGCGCAGGCGGTAGGGCTTGGTGACGTAGTCGTCGGCACCGACCTCCAAGCCGACCACAGTGTCGATCTCCGACGCCTTCGCAGTGACCATGACGATCGGCACCCGGGACTTGTTGCGCAGCTCGCGACAGACGTCGACGCCGGACATGCGCGGCAGCATGACGTCGAGCAGCACAAGGTCGGGCCGGCTGGCGTCGAACACCTCGAGGGCCTCCAGCCCATCGCGGGCGACCTTCACGCGGAAGCCCTCGCGCTTGAGCCCCACTACGAGTGCCTCGACGAAGGATTCCTCGTCCTCCACGACCAGCACCGTCGGCTGTTCAGTCATTTGTCACTTCACCCTGCCTCTGCGTCGGTCCAACCTGAAACGGCGACAGGGCCGGGACCGGCCGGCAGCCGCAGTACGAAGATCGATCCCTTGCCCGCGCGGGAGGTCACCGAGACGCGGCCGCCGTGGTTGGTGGCGACGTGGCGCACGATGGCGAGTCCGAGGCCGGTGCCGCCGGTCTCCCGGCTGCGGGCCCGGTCGACCCGGTAGAAGCGCTCGAAGATGCGGTCGAGATCCTTCGAGGGGATGCCGATGCCGCGGTCGGCGACGTCGATGTGCACGAGACCCGATCGTGTGATGACGGTGACGTCCACGTTCGGGCCAT
>JAFAUA010000329.1 GCA_019243595.1 Acidimicrobiia bacterium | reverse complement strand
GCTTCGATCAGGTGCGGCAGCGCGTGCCGAGCCATCTCACGGAGGCGGGGAATCTCCACTCGGGCAGGCATTCCTCTCTATCGGTCGGAGGTCCGCCCGCCTGAAGGGCTCCTCCTCAGTGATTTCCAAGTTCTGAGCGGAGACCAGCCCGTCCGCTCAGTTCCGCCTATCTGCGGACCATTCGGGCGGCCAGGCCGCCGGCGAGGCCGAGCGCACCGGCGACCAGCGGCCCCCGGTGGGTCGTGAGCCACCACTGTGCGCTCCCCGGCTTGGCCCGCCCGTCGAAGTCCCCGTGGGCGCCGTGGTCGCCGGCAACCGGCTCCCACAGGTTGGCCGGACGGTTGGGATCGGCCGCCTCCTTGGTCTGCTGGGAGTCGTAGCCGCTGCGGGCCAGGTAGCGGTCGAGCAGCCGGGGCACCAGCTTGTTGGCGAGGATCGTCCCTGTGGTCGAAGCCCCGACGTACACCTCGGCCCGGTCGTGCCCCGACGCCCACACGATCGCCCGGGCCGCGACCTCAGGCTGGTAGATCGGCGGCACCGGCTGCGGCTTCCGGGGCAGCCGCGATAGGACCCAGTCGAACTGGGGTGTGTTGAGCGCCGGCAGCTGCACCATCGACAGGCGCACGCTGCTGTCGTCGTGGAGGAGCTCGCACCGCAGCGACTCGGTGAACCCCTTCACGGCGTGCTTGGCGCCGCAGTAGGCGCTCTGGAGCGGGATTCCCCGGTAGGCGAGCGCCGAGCCCACCTGCACGATCGCGCCGCGGTCGCGCGGCAGCATGCGCCGCAAGGCGGCCTTGGTGCCGTAGACGAAGCCGAGGTAGTCGACCTCGGTCACGCGGCGGACCTCGTCGGGCTCGGCATCCTTGAAGGGAGCGAACACCGACGTCATCGCGCAGTTGACCCAAACGTCGATCGGCCCCAGCGCCTGCTCGACCTCGGCGGCCGCCGCTTCGACCGCATCGGCATCGGCGACGTCGACGCTGATCGCGAGCGCCCGCCGCCCGGCCGCCTCGACGTCCTTGACCGCCCCGTCGAGGCCGTCCTGGCCGCGAGCGAGCACGGCCACGTCGTCGCCGTGCTCGGCAAAGGCGCGCACGGTCGCCCGCCCGACGCCGGCCGAACCACCGGTGACCACCACAACTCGACCGGACATCTGCAATCCTCCTCATCGACGGCGGCAGCCGTCGGTAACTTCCAACGAATGGACTTCCCGGCCGTGGCCCCGATGAAACGATGACCAAGCGGGTAAAGAACCAGACGGCCGGCGATCCGTACCCCCCGATCGGCGACTACGCCATGATCGGCGACTGCCACTCGGTCGCGCTCGTGTCGCGCACGGGATCGATCGACTGGAGCTGCCCGCGGCGCTTCGACGCCGGCAGCGCGTTCGCCCGCATCCTCGACTGGGAGCACGGCGGGTACTACTCGATCGCACCGACGGAGATGAGCGAGCCGCCGACTCGCGCCTACATCCACAACACGATGGTGCTGGCGACGACGTTCCGGAGCAGCGAGGGCGAGTGCGTCCTCTACGACTGCTGCACGATGCGGCGCGGCGGCGCGGAAAACCCGCGCCGCGAGCTGCTGCGGATCGTCGAAGGCGTCCGGGGGCGCGTCGAGCTGCGCGTGCACCTCGCCGCCCGCTTCGACTACGGCGCCGTGAAGCCCTGGATCCGCCGCCACGGCCACCGCCTCTACAGCGCCATCGGTGGCGACGACGCTCTCGTCCTCTGCACCGACGTCGAGTGTGACCTCATCGACGACCACGACCTCGACGCCGTCTTCACCGTCGGTGAAGGCGACCGCGTCCGCTTCGCGATCTCGAATGCGGAACCGGCGAAGATCGACCCCCGACCCGCGGACCCGCCGCCGGCGTCGAAGTTCGACGCCCGTCTAGAGGACACGATCAAGTGGTGGCAGCGCTGGTGCGGCCAGGGCGACATCCAAGGCCCCTATGCAGAGGCATGCATGCGATCGGCCATGGTGCTGAAGACCCTCACCAACGCGCCCACGGGCGCCATCGTCGCCGCCCCGACGACGTCGCTCCCCGAGTCGCTCGGCCACGCCCGCAACTGGGACTACCGCTTCAGCTGGATCCGGGATTCCCAGTTCACCGTGCGCTCGATGCGCGAGCTCGGGTTCGAGAAGGAGGCCGACGGATTCCGGCGCTTCGTCGAGCGCAGCGCCGCGGGCAGCGTCGAGAACCTCCAGATCATGTTCGGCGTCGGCGGCGAGCGCCGTCTCGTCGAGCTCGAGCTGCCCCATCTCGAGGGCTACAAGCGCTCGGCGCCCGTGCGCATCGGCAACGCGGCCGCCGACCAGCTGCAGCTCGACGTGTACGGGTACCTGCTCGACCTGGCGTGGGAGTGGCACCGCATGGGGAGCTCGCCCGACGACGACTACTGGCGCTTCCTGGTGACGCTCGTCGACGCCGCCGCCGAGCGCTGGAAGGAGCCCGACTCGGGGATCTGGGAGATGCGCGGCGAGCCCCGCCACTTCGTGCACTCGAAGGCGATGTGCTGGGTCACCCTCGACCGGGCCCTGATGCTCGCCGACGAGTCGCTGCGCCGCGCCCCCACCAAGCGCTGGAAGGCGGCCCGTGACGAGCTCCGGCACGAAGTCGAGACGAAGGGGTTCGACCCCAAGCGCAACACGTTCGTGCAGTCCTACGGCAGCGAGGAGGTCGACGCCTCTCTCCTTCTCCTCCCGAACTTTGGCTTCGTCGACTGGGACGACCCGAGGATGATCGGCACCGTCGACGCCGTTCGCGAGGACCTCGACCTCGGCGGCGGCCTGCTGCGGCGGTACGTCGGTGAGGACAGCCTCTCGGGTGAGGAGGGCACGTTCCTCGCCTGCTCGTTCTGGCTGGCTGAGTGTCTGGCCAACCAGGACCGCATCGACGAAGCCCGCGAGGTCTTCGAGAAGGCGGCCGGCACCGCCAACGACCTGGGACTGTTCGCCGAGGAGGTCAACGCCAAGGACGGCTCGCTGCTCGGGAATTTTCCCCAGGGCATCAGCCATTTCTCCCATGTGGCCGCGGCCGTCGCCTTGACCGCCAAGAGCGAGTAGGAGAGGCACATGAACCCACCGGTCGAACGCGCAGCGTCGTAATCTCGTGGGTACGTCCCCCGTCACAGTCGTCACTGACAGCGCCGCGTCGATCCCCGCCGAACTGGTCAAACAACTGGGGATCGTCGTCGTCCCGATGTCGGTGATCATCGGGGACCACGTGTATCCCGACGGTCAGCTCGGCCTCGACGAGGTGATGGCGCGCGTCGACGAGGGCGTCTCGACGTCGGGCACCAACCCCGGCGAATTCCTCCAGGCCATCGAGTCGATCGACGGCGACGTCGTCGTGCTCACGATCTCGGCGCAGATGAGCAGTACCCACGAGGCAGCCCGCACCGCGGCCAACATGGCCGGTGGCAGGGCGCACGTGGTCGATACGCGCACGGCCTCGGGAGGTCAGGGTCTCGTCGTGCTCGCCGCGGCAGAGGCCGCCGCACGCGGCGACGATGTCGCGAGCGTGATCGCCGTCGCCGAGAGCGTGATCAAGCGGGTGCGCCTGGTCGCCACCGTCGAGAACCTCCAGCGGCTGATCGCCAGCGGCCGGGTCCCCGGTATCGCCGCCCTCGCCAACCGCTGGTTGGGCATGAACCCCCTGTTCGAGTTCCGCGACGGCGGCGCCCACCCGCTGCGCCCGGCGTTCAGCCGCGAGGGCGCCCTCGACCGCATGCTCGGCACGTGGCGCCACACGATCGTGAAGGGCGGACGGCTGCACGTCACCGCTCTCCACGCGGAGGCGGAAGAGGACGCCAGCCACCTCCTGAAGCAGGTCGAGGCCGAGATCGAACCGGCGACCTCGTTCGTCGCCCCGTTCAACTCGGTGATGGTCGTCCACACCGGGCTCGGCCTCGTGGGCCTCGCCTGGCGGTGGGAGACCTAGGGCGCCATTGCCGTAGCGCTCTGGCATCCTGGGATGCGAGGTGCGTGCTCGAGGGATCCTGATCGCCGTGGCGGCTGCGCTGGCCGCCGCCGGAGGGGTCGTTCTCATTGGCCACCACGGCCACAGCCCGCCCCCCAGACTCGAACGCGCCGCTGGCGCCCCGCGTACAAGCACGACTGCCGCCACCGCCACCACGACAGGCGAGAGCACGAGCACGACCGGCACGTCGGGGCGGACCAAACCGACAAGCGTGCGGACGACCGTGACGAGAGCCGGGACTGCCCCCACGGCGGGGCGCAGTACGACCCCAACCCCGATCGCACCCGGCAACGGGCCCCGGCCGGTTCCGGCGCCCATCGACGGGGTCACCATCGACGATGTCTCGACTATCTCGGATGTCGTCGCCGGTGCTGAGGCATTCGGCCACTTCCCGACGACGAGGGTCGTCCTCGATTACGGCGGCACCTCCAACACCGAATACGCAGACGCCATACGGCAGCTGGCCCCTCACAGCTACGTGATGGCTGAGCTTCTCGACTCCTCGGACATGCCGCAAGCGCAGGACGACCCATCGGCGGAGCACAACCGGATAGCCGCCTACCTCTCGGACCTGGGTCGCTACGTCGACATCTGGGAGGTGGGGAACGAGGTCAACGGGGACTGGACATGCGCGGCGAATCCCTGCGATAGCGCGGGCTACAAGGCCGGAGCCGACATGACCGTCGCCGCCTACCAGCAGGTGGTAGCCGCGGGGTACCCGGCAGCGTTGACGCTCTACTACAACCCTGGGTGTCCGAGTGACCCGGGTGAGCCGGACCCCATCACCTACACCAACACCTTCTTGACGAGCCCGACCGCGACGCAGATGCGCAGCGGGCTTCGGTACGTGCTGCTCAGCTACTACGAGACGCAGTGCGACAATCAGCGCCCCTCCGCAGGCGCCCTCGCCGGATATCTGCAACAGCTCCACTCGCTGTACCCCAACGCGCAGGTCGGCTTCGGAGAGGTTGGTCTCCCGAATGAGATCGGCAAGTGCGGGCCGGGTTGTTATGACGCCCGTCGATACCCGAGCGCGACGGCCCAGGCGGAGTCGATCATCAAGTACTACTGCGGCCTCGACCCGGGGCTCAGCTACTACGCGGGTGGATGCTTCTGGTGGTACTACGCCGAGGATGCATTGCCCTACCGCGGCAACGCGATCTGGCAAGCCATCAACGCCGCCTTTGCCTAGGACCCTCCCGCGACGGGCGTGCCCGCCGGCTGATCGATCGGCAGCAGGATCTGGAAGCGGGTGTTGCCGGGTTCTGATTCCACGCGGATGTCTCCGTGGTGGCGGCGGACGACGATGCGGTAGCTGATGTCGAGGCCCAGACCTGTGCCTTCCCCGACGTCCTTGGTCGTGAAGAACGGGTCGAAGATGCGGCGCTGCATGGCGGGCGGGATGCCCGGACCGGTGTCACCGATCTCGACGAGCACGCAGTCGCCTTCCCGAGCGCTGCGGATCGTCAGCGTGCCCTTGTAGTCCATGGCCTGGACGGCGTTGACGATCACGTTGGTCCAGACCTGGTTGAGCTCGCCGCCTTGCGCACAGATCTTCGGGAGGTCCCGGTCGTACTCGCGGACGACCTCGACGCCTCGCTTGAGCTTGTGCTTCAGGATCACGAGGGTGCTCTCGATGCCGTCGTGCACATCGATCCTGTCGAACGACGCCCTGTCGAGGTGGCTGTAGTCCTTCATGGCGCCGACCAGCTCGGAGATACGCCCGGCCGACGCCCGAATCTCACCGACCAGGTTCTCGATGTCGACGCTCGCTGCCAGCCAGCGGACGGCGTCCGACGCCGCGTCCCCCGCAGTTGCGAGCGCTCGATCGAGCCACGCCTCGTCGAGACCGGCCGCCGCGAACACCGGCGCCAGCTCCCACGCGTCGTCGACACCTCCCGCCTCCATGCGCGCCGCCAGCGTGTCCTCGAGGTCGCCGGCGTCGAGGGCGGACAGCGTCGGCGCCGACTGCGAGTGCTCGACTGCTTCCGCCAGCAAGGCGAGCAGGCCTCTGAACGTCTCGGGCGGGACAACGGGCACGAGGCTGACGACCGCCTTGCGCGCCTCCTTGAGCCGCACGGTCAGCGCCTCGGCCGCTCGCACCTCGGCCGAGGCCGGGTTGTTGAGCTCGTGGGCCAGCCCCGCAGACAGCGCGCCGAGGGCGATCAGCTTCTCCCGCTGACCGACGAGCGCCTCGGTGCTGGTGAGTCCGAGGAACACGCCGTCGAGGAGGTGGACCGCCATCGGGAACCAGGTCTTGAGGACGTAGGCGAAGTCCTCGGCCTTCAGCCTGAACAATCGCGAGGCGGTGATCGTCCGGAGGCTCGACGCGTACGCCTCGTCCTGGGACCCGGGGACGAAGGCGCGGGTGGCGCCCGCATAGGAGCCGGGCACGTCTGACGACGTCAGCTGGACCTCGGTACCGTCGAGCAGCTTGAGCAGCTCGACCGAGCCCTCGAGCATGACGTAGAAGCAGTCGGCAGCGTCGCCCTGGTTGTAGACGACAGTGCCGGCGTCGTACTCCTCGACGGTGCCGTGGTCGACGAGCCAGTCGAGCTGCTCGTCGGTGAGGCTCTCGAACAGGAAGAGGCCTCGGAGCTCGTCCTTCAGACCGGGGGTCATAGGCGCTCGATGTAGCGGTGGATCAGCGTGACCGCCATCGCCCCCTCGCCCACCGCCGACGCCACCCGCTTCACCGACTGCCCACGGACGTCGCCCGCCGCGAACACACCGGGGACGCTGCTCTCGAGAAAGAACGGCTGACGGTCCAGGGGCCAGTCGCCGGGGAGCGTGCCGTCGGTGACGAGGTCCGGACCGGTCAGCACGAACCCCTTGTCGTCGCGAAGCACCTCCTTCGGAAGCCACTCGGTGCACGGTTCGGCGCCGATGAAGACGAACAGCCACGACGTCGTGACCTCTTCTTCGGTGCCAGCCTTGCGGTCGGCGATGCGCAGCCGCTCGAGATGGTCGTCACCACCAGCGCCAACCACCTCGCTGTTGATGCGGACCTGGACGTTGGGCAGCTGACCCAGTTGCTCGATCAGATACTGCGACATCGAGCGCTCGAGGCCGTCGCCGCGGATGACGATCGTGACGCGGCGCGCCGTGCGGGAGAAGAAGACGGCCGCCTGCCCGGCGGAGTTGGCCCCGCCGACGATGTAGACGTCCTCGTCGCGAACCGACTCGGCTTCGGTCGCCGTCCCGCCGTAGTACACGCCGCGGCCCGTGAACTCGTCGATGTCGGGCACCGGCAACCGCTTGTAGGAGACACCGGTCGTGACCAGAACGGCGTGCGCCGAAAGTTGACCGCCGTCGGCCAGCTGCACGACACGCGCCGACCCGCACACGTCGAGACTCAGCACCTCCGACGTGAGGAGCATCTCGGCCCCGAACCGCTGCGCCTGAGTGCTGGCCCGCCGGGCCAGGTCGGCGCCCTGGATGCCCGACGGGAAGCCGAGGTAGTTCTCGATGCGCGAGCTCTGTCCGGCCTGGCCGCCGATCGCTTCCCGCTCGACGAGCACCGTGCGCAACCCCTCCGATGCTCCGTAGACGGCGGCGCCCAGGCCCGCCGGCCCGCCGCCGATCACGATGAGGTCGTAGAACGGCAACGCCGGCGTCCGCGACAGGCCGAGGGCGGTGGCGACCTCGGTGAGCGTCGGGCCTTGCAGGGCCTCACCGTCCTCGGTGATCACGAGCGGCAGGCGGTCGCCGTCGCCACCATTGGCCGTGAGCAACCGATCGGCCTCGGCGTCGCGGTCGAGCTCGAACCACCGGAACGGCACCTGGTTGCGGGTGAGAAAGTCCTTCACCTCGTGCGACGGCGCCGACCACCGGTGACCGACGACCCGGACCCGGTCGTCGGACTTGCGGCGGGCGTGCTCCTTCCAGTCGAGCAGCAGGTCGTCGAGGACGGGAAACAGCTTCTCGTCAGGCGGGTCCCACGGCTTGAGGAGGTAGTAGTCGACGTCGGCCCGGTTGATAGCGCCGATGGCGGCGTCGGTGTCGGCGTAGGCGGTGAGGAGCACACGCCGGGCCTTCGGGTAGAGCTCGCGCGCCTGCTCGAGAAACTCGACGCCGGTCATCTCCGGCATGCGGTGGTCGGCCAGCAGCAGCCCGACCTGCTCGTCGCGGATCTTGAGCTCCTTCAGCGCCTCGAGCGCCTCGCTCCCCGACTCGGCCCGCCGGATCCGGTACTCCTCGCCGTACTGCTGGCGGAGGTCACGGGCGAGGGAGCGGGAGACCTCGGGGTCGTCGTCGACGGTGAGGAGGATCGGCGGCGGCACGCCGGTCATTCTCGCGTGACCGGGTCGCTATGCGTCGGGGCTTCGTCAGGCGGAGAACCGTTTGCGCGCGTCCTCGACCGCCTGCTCGGCGTCGGCGCGGCCCTGCCAGCCGCCGGTGTCGGTCGACTTGCCGGGCTCGAGTGTCTTGTAGATCTCGAAGAAGTTCTCGATCTCCTGGAGCATGAACGGCGGAACCGCGTCGAGGTCGTCGATGTCCTTCCACCGCGGGTCGTCCACCGGCACGGTCAGGACCTTGGCGTCAGGACCCGCCTCGTCCTGCATCCAGAACACCGCCAGGGGCCGCACCATGATGTGGCAGCCGGGGAACGTGGGCTCGTCGACGAGGACGAGCACGTCGAGGGGGTCTCCGTCCTCCGCCAGCGTCTCGGGCACGAAGCCGTAATCAGCCGGATACCGAGTGGCGGTGAACAGCTCGCGGTCGAGCCAGATCACGCCAGTCTCGTGATCCATCTCGTACTTGTTCCGAGAGCCGCGTGGGATCTCGATGATCACCTCGAGCTCCACGGGATCTGCCTACCCAGCCGCCGTGCGTAACGGCTCCGGTTTTTCTCCAGTGTCGTCGGCCGCCGCGGCGACCGCCTCGGGGTCCTCACTGCGGTAGTAGCCGATGATCGCCAGGGCGATCGACAGCACAGGCACGGCGAGGATCGCACCGAGGATCCCGGCCACGATCGTGCCGGTGGTGAGGGCGAGGAGGATGGCGACCGGATGCAGGTGGACGGCGCGGCCGAGCACGAAGGGCCCGACGATGTATCCCTCGAGGTTGTGGACGAGGATCGTGGCGCCGATCACGACCAGGGCCGCCACACCGCCATTGGCGACCAGGGCGATCAGGGCGGCGAGGACGCCGGTGACGATGGCACCGACGAGCGGGACGAACGCCCCGAGGAAGGTCAGAAAGGCGAGAGGCAGGGCTAACGGCACGCCGATCACCGCGAGGGTGATGCCCATCACGGTGCCGTTGACGACGCCGTTGATCGCCGTGCCCCGGATGTAGCCACCGAGAGCCTCCCAGCTGCGCCGCCCGATCTCCTTCACCTCGTCGGAGCGCTCGGGCGCGAACAGCCCGACCATCCACTTGCTGATCTGCTCCCCGTCCTTCACGAAGAAGAAGGTGATGACGAGCGTGAGGAGGGTCGTCGTGATGACCTCGACCAGGAGTCCGACACCGGTCAGAGCGCCCTGGGCGATCGCACCCTGGCGCTGGTTGACCTGATTCTTGGCCTCGTTGATGTACCTGTCGATGTCGGCCTGCTTCAGGTGGAACGGCGCGTGGGTCAGCCAGCGCTGCACGTCCTTGAAGCCTTGGTTCGCCTGCTTGCCCACACTCCCGAACTGGTCGACGACCTTGGGAACGAACCAGAAGCCCAGGCCGGCGAGGACGCAAGCGGCCAGGAGAAACACGGCGAACGTGGCGAGCGCCGCCGGCCACCGGCGCTTCTTCAGCCAGTTGGCCGGCGGCGCCAGCACCGTCGTCAGGAACATGGCGAACAGCACGGGCATGATGATCAGCCGCAGCTTCCCGAAGGCGAGGAACACCACGTACAGGCCGGCGCCGACGATCAGCAGACGCCAGCCGACGGCCGCCGCGGTATTCAGCCAGCGGGGAACCTCAGGTGATGAACGCTGGGCCACTGCGAGGCAACGTTACTTGCGGGTTTGGGCCCCGACGACGGACCGGGCCGCAGTCGCGCGCTAAGAACGGGCCATGCCTTTGGTTCATCGTGTGCTGCCGCCGCAGTCGATCGAGTCGCTCGAGGAGTACGTCACCCGCCGCGGCGGGCGCGGCATCGAGGCCGCCGAGGAGGTCGACGCCGACGCATTGATCGCCACCCTCGAGGCCTCCGGCCTTCGCGGGCGGGGCGGCGCCGGCTTTCCCACCGGCCGAAAGTGGCGGACGGTCCGCGAGAACGCCTCTGACGTCCTGGCCACGACGGTCGTTGTCAACGGAGCCGAGGGCGAGCCGGGGACGTTCAAGGACCGCACGATCATGCGCCTCGACCCCTACGCCGTCATCGAAGGGGCGCTGATCGCAGCCCGGGCGGTCGGCGCGCGCGAGATCATCTTTGGTCTCAAAAAGGCGTTCGTCCCCGAGGTCTCGCGCATGCGCGCCGCAATCGTCGAGATGCAGCGTGCGGGATGGAGCGAAGGCGTCGAGCTCACCGTCTACGAGGGCCCCGACGAATACCTGTACGGCGAGGAGACGGCGCTGCTCGAGACGCTCGACGGGCGCTACCCCTTCCCGCGTATCGCCCCGCCGTTCCGGCGTGGGATCACCGAGGTCGTCGAGCACGCCGACGACGTGGGTACAGGCAGTGGGCTGTCGGCCCACGTCGAGATGGCAGTCCCGGGGGGCGACACGGGCGCGCCTCCGACGCTCGTCGACAACGTCGAGACGATGGCCAACATCCCGCGGATCATCAGCCGGGGCGCCGATTGGTTCCGCACCGAGGGCACGCAGGAGTCGCCGGGCACGATCGTGTGCACGATCACCGGCAGCACCCGGCGGGCGGGCGTCGGCGAGGTGCTGATGGGAACGCCGCTGCGAGAGGTCATCGAGATGATCGGCGGCGGCCCCCGGAAGGGGCGCCGCATCAAGGCCGTGCTCCCCGGCGTCTCGACCGCCATCATCCCCGAGCACCTGCTGGACACGCCGGCCAGCTACGAAGGACTAGCGGGGATCGGCAGCGGACTGGGGTCAGGCGGCTTTCTCGTTTTCGACGACACCGACGACCTCGCCGCCGTGGCCGCGGGCGCGTCTCGCTTCCTCGCTATCGAGTCCTGCGGGCAGTGCACGCCGTGCAAGCGCGACGGGTTGTCGCTCGCCGATCTGCTGGCGCGTGTCAGCCGGTCGGAGGCGACCGAGCGCGACCTGGGTGAGATCGGCGATCTTGTCCGCACGGTGTCCGAAGGTGCCCGATGCTCGCTGGGGCTGCAGCACGAGGCGCTGGTCGGGAGCATCCTCACCGCCTTCGGCGACGAGCTCGAGGCCCACGTCCGAGGCGCCGCGCCCTCCGTCGAGCCGACCCTGATCACCGAGCTCGTCGGGCTCGAAGGCGACGAGGCCGTCTGGAACGAGCGCCACCGCAACAAGCAGCCCGACTGGACCTACGGCAGCGAGGACTCCGGCAAATGGCCCGCGGAGCGCCTCGACGAGCACAGGGCGCCGAAACCTCTGGAAGACTGACCCTCCACATGGCGAAGACCGCGCTGCCGAAGAAGGCCTACAAGGCGGAGCTCGAGCGCCTGCAGATCGAGTTGGTGAAGCTGCAGCAGTGGGTGCGGGAGGAGAAGGAGCGCATCGTCATCGTCTTCGAAGGCCGCGATGCGGCCGGCAAGGGCGGGGTCATCAAGCGCATTACCGAGCACCTGAGCCCCCGCACGTGCCGGGTCGTCGCCCTGCCGGCGCCCGACGAGAAGGAACAGGCGCAGTGGTACTTCCAGCGCTACATCGCCAACCTACCGTCGGGCGGTGAGATCGTGCTGTTCGACCGCAGCTGGTACAACCGGGCGGGCGTCGAGCGGGTGATGGACTTTGTCAGCGAGGCCGACTACCAGCTGTTCCTGCGCCAGTGCCCGAGCTTCGAGCGGATGTTGATCGAGGACGGCATCCACCTCGTCAAGTACTGGTTCTCAGTCAGCGACGAGGAGCAGGAGCGCCGCTTCCAGGCCCGGCTCGACTCGCCCCTGAAGCGCTGGAAGATCAGCGACATCGACATCGAGTCACGACAGCGGTGGGTCGACTACTCGAAGGCCAAGGACCAGATGTTCGCCCACTGCGACGTTCCCGACTCGCCGTGGTACCAGGTCGAGGGCGACGACAAGCACAAGGCGCGCATCAACTGCATCGCCCACCTGCTCTCGATCATCCCCTACAAGGACCGCGAGCTCCCCCAGCTGGACCTCCCGGAACGCCGTCCCCCCGCCGGGGACTACGAGCGCCCGCCGAAGACGCGCAGCACCTGGGTCCCCGACCACGCGGCCACGCTGATCGACTCCTAGGTGGCGACGGCGTCGGCCGCGTCGGCGACCGCGGCCCAGAAGGGCCCGGGCCCGTCGTCGGGGCCCATCACCGCCCGCTGGGTGAGCATCACGCTCACGGTGTCACGCACCGGGTCGACGTAGGCGCTCGTACCGCTGCCCCCCACCCAGCCCCACCGGCCGGGCGCCGTCCCCGGCTTGGATCCGTCCAGGTCGACGCCGGTTCCGAGCCCGAAGGATGTCCCGGCGTCGACAAACGGCGCGCCCGCGGCCCGCTGCGCGTCGGTCAGCTGGTCCGACGTCATGAGCTTCAACGACTCGGCCGAGATGATCGGGGCGCCCCCGTGCGCCATGGCCGTGTAGAAGCCGATGACATCGGCGGCGGTCGACACCAGGCCGCCGCTGAGCTCTTCGAAAAGCGGCGGGCACGCGAAGGCGCCGTCGGGCGGGTCCATCAGCGTCAGGCCGTCGGGCCCCGGCATGTAGGCGGCGGCCATGCGGTCGACGTCGACGGCGTGGAACGCCGTGTCCGTCATGCCCAGCGGACCGGTAATGCGGTCGGCGAAGAGTTGCGAGAGCGATGTCCCGGTGGCTCGGGTCAGAAGAACGCCAAGGACGTTCATGCCGGTC
>JAFAUA010000570.1 GCA_019243595.1 Acidimicrobiia bacterium | reverse complement strand
GACTTCGGCCTCGTCTACACGTCGCTGGCGTGGACCAGCTGGACAGCTCGGAGCGCCACGGCCGTCGGAGCGATGTCCTACAAGACCTGCGAGCCGAACTGCGCGGAAGGCGGCATCCGCAACGTTCACGGAGCCAAGATCACCCTGACAGTCCCGGTGAAGGATCGGAACGGCCAGCTCGTGTGGTCGGAACTGCCAGTAATGATGCCGCCTGGTTACCAACAGCCGTTCTCGCTGCAGACGCAGCCGGGCTGACATCCCGCCGCTCCTAAGCTTCACCCGGGGGTGTAGCTCAATTGGAAGAGCAACGGCCTTTTAAGCCGGTGCGCGCGGGTTCGACCCCCGTCACCCCCACTGCACTAATTGTTCTAATCGTCGGGAAAGCCGACTACTCGCCAGCAGCCTTGACGCGTGAACGTGCGGCGCCGATGGCAGTTCGCACACACGACGTCGCATTTTGCGATCTCGACAAGTACGGCGCTCCAGCTCCATTGACGCACTAGGCGCGCGATGTCGCCTCGCTTGTCACGTAGATGGTCGAACTCGAGTACAGCGATGTCGCTCTCGCCGCAATCAACGCAGGGGTGCTCCGCGAAGTACGCAGCGAGCAGGCGCGTGTTTTCCTCGATCATCCGGCGGTTGCGCGCGCGGATTCGCGCCATGTGACGGTCGAAGTTCGCGTAGTGGTACGCCTTGTTGCAGTCGCGGCAGTTCCACTGTCGGCCGTCTTTCGACGCCGACCGCTTGTTGAACTCGTCGAGCGGCTTCCACTCTTTGCAGGTGGAGCATGTCTTGCCTTTCGGCAAGTGTTCCTCGTCCAGCATCGGCAGCCTTTCGAGGTCGGGACGTGGAGACAGCGGGACGCTGTGGACGAAGACGTCGGGTCACTGTCACTATAGCACAGCTATCGAACATACGTTCGGATTTCAGGAGTGAGAGACTGGTCCTGTGTTCGACGTTGCTGAGCTGATCTCGCAGTGCCAGGCGGCTGTTGGTCAGAGCGAGCCGCATCGGGCTGTGCGGGAGGTGCTCGAGGGGACGATGGCCGATGCGGAGGCGGTTGGGGACGTAATGCGGCCGCGGCAGGGTGGTCTAAACATCCTGCATTCGGCGCCGGACCTGACCGTGCTGCATGTGGTGTGGGCGCCGGGGATGGTCCTGTTCCCACACGACCATCTGATGTGGGCGGCGATCGGCATCTACGCCGGCCAGGAGGACAACACCTTCTACCGCCGCGACCCGGAGCAGCCGACGACGGTGACGTCGAGCGGCGGCAAGGAGCTGAAGGTGGGCGACGTGCTCGTGCTCGGTAGGGACGCCATCCACGGGGTCGCCAATCCGCTGGCGCAGATCACCGGCGCCATCCACGTCTACGGCGGCGACTTCGTGAACCAACCCCGCAGCCAGTGGGGACCGGGCCCGCTCGAGGAGCGGCCATACGACATGGCCGTTGTGAACGCCCAGTTCGCGGAGGGCAACGAGGCGACGGGACTCACCAAATGACGATCGACAAGGCACCCTTCGGCCGGACCGGCCACCAGAGCAGCCGCGTCATCTACGGCGCTGCCGCCTTCTGGGCGATGCCAGCCGAGAAGGCTTCGGGCGTCCTCGACACCGCCCTGGCCGCGGGCGTGAACCACATCGACACGGCGGCCGCGTACGGAGACTCCGAGTTGGCGCTGGCGCCGTGGTTGCAGACGCACCGGGCCGACGTCTTTCTCGCCACCAAGACGGGCGACCGCGATGGCGACGGAGCCCGCCGCAGCCTCGAGAAGTCCCTCGAACGGCTGGGCGTCGACCACGTCGACCTGATCCAGCTCCACAATCTGGTCGAGGACCACGAGTGGGATGTGGCCTTCCGCCCCGACGGCGCCGTCGCCGCCCTCGCCAAGGCAAGGGACGAGGGCCTCACGCGCTTCATCGGCGTCACCGGCCACGGCCTGCGCATCGCCGGCATGCACAGCCGCAGCCTCGGGCGTTTCGACTTCGACTCCGTGCTCCTGCCCTACAACTTCGCCCTGCTGAACCAGCACCCCGGCTACCGCCACGACGTCGAGGCGCTCCTCGAGACCTGCGCCGAGCGCAATGTCGCCGTGCAGACCATCAAGGCGGTCGCCCGCCGGCGTTGGCCCGAGGGTGATGACGGCCGCCACTTCAGCTGGTACGAGCCGCTCGACGATGGCGGAGCGATCAGCCGGGCCGTCCGCTACGTCCTCTCCAATCCGCAGGTGTTCCTGAACACCTCGAGCGACGCCCGCCTCCTCGAGCCGACGCTCGACGCCGCCAACTCGCCGGAAGCAACGACCCGGCCCTCCGACGACGAGCTCCAAGCCGACGTCGACACCCACGGCATCCAGCCCCTCTTCGACGGCGCCGCCCTGGAGCGCATCTGACCGACCTTCCCAACCATTCTCGAGGTGGATCTCGCCCGTATTCGGGCAGATCCAACGCAAGAACGGAGGGGACCGGGGGGAATCCGTGGGATGTGGTCGTTGTCGGCGCTGGGCACAACGGGCTGACCGCCGCGGCTTACCTGGCCAAGCAGGGCCTGCGGACGCTCGTCCTCGAGCGGCGGGACCGGGTCGGGGGCGCGTGCACGCTGGAGACGCCGTTTGATGACGACCGTTGGATCGTCAGCCCGTGCGCGTACCTCGTCGGGCTGCTCGACCCGCTGGTCATCGACGAGCTCGACCTCCGGCGCCACGGGTACCGCGTCCACACGATCGACCCGCACATCTGGTGCCCGTTCGAGGACGGCTCCGCGTTCACGATGTGGCACGACGACGCCAAGACGGCCGAGTCCATCGCGGCGATCGCGCCCGAGGACGTCGACGGGTACTTCGCCTACGCAGAGCTCTTCGGCCGCATCCGCCGTGCTCTGCGCAACAACGACAGAGACACCTGGGTCGGCGACGCGCCAACACGCGACGAGATCGAGGCGCTCCTACGACATGACGCCGAAGCCATCGACGTCGTCTTCAACGCGGCGATCGCCGACGTCGTCGAGCGCTACGTGAAGAGCGAACGCATGCGCACCGCGCTGCACGGCCAAGGCTGCATTGGCACCAATGCCGGCCCGCGCGACGAGGGCACCGCTGCCGTCCACCTCATGCACGCGATGGGCACGCTCGACGGGACCGCCGGCGCGTGGGGCTACGTGCACGGCGGCATGGGCCGCGTGTCCTTCGCGATTCAACAGGCGGCGCAGGAAGCCGGCGTCACCGTCCGCACCGATGCACCCGTGGCCGCCATCGAACCGGGCGACGGCGTCGTCCTCGAGGGCGGCGACCGGATCCGCGCTCGGGCGGTGGTCTCCAACGCCGACCCCAAACGCACGCTCACGCTGCTCCCACACGACGCGGTCCCCGCCGACTTCAAGCGACGGGTCGACGAGTGGAAGAGCGAGAGCCCGGTGCTCAAGATCAACTGCGCGCTCTCGCGTCTCCCGAGATTCACTGCAGCGGCCCCAGGAGACCCGACGCCCTACCGCGGCTCGGTCACCATCAGCACCGGGATCGACGACACCCAGGCGGCCTACGAACGGAGCAGACGGGGTGAGCCTGCGCCGCAGTGGTGCGAGCTCTACTTCCACACCGCCTACGACGACTCGATCGGCCCGCCCGGCGGCCAGACGATGAGTGTCTTCGCCCAGTACGTCCCCGGCATCCTGAGCACCGGGGACTGGGAGAGCCGACGTGAGGAGATCGCCGACCTCGCACTCGACTCGATCGCTCGCTTCGCACCCGATGTCCACGAGGTGATCGAGCACCGCCAGGTGCTGGCGCCGCCGGACGTCGAAGCGCGCATCGGCCTCACCGGCGGCCACATCTTCCAAGGCGAGTGCCTCCCGGACCAGATGTGGGACCGGCGTTTCTCCCCGCGCACCCCTGTCGACGGCCTGTATCTCTGCGGCGCTGCCACGCACCCCGGCGGAAGCGTCATCGGCCTCAACGGCCGCAATGCGGCCATGGCAATCCTCGCCGACCTCGCCAGCTAAGGCGGCGGGCGCTGCCCGTTCCCGTTGCTGTTGTCGCCGTCCACGCTCGTCGAGACGGTTGCCGGCCACTCGCCCGTCTGGGCCAGCTCGGCCGCGATGTCGCGCACCTTGCGGTTGACCTTTTGGGACGTGTCACGCAGCTGTTCGAACGCCTGCTCGGGCGTGAGGTGGTGGCGCTCCATGAGGATGCCTTTCGCCTGGCCGATCACGTCCCGGCTCAGGAGCGCCTCCTCGAGGCCCTCAACCTTGTCGGTCAGCTTCTGTATGAGCTCGGTGTCGTCCCGCTCTGGCTGCTGCCCCATCCTCCCTCCAGGAAATCGGCTACCAAAGCCCAACAAATTTGCGAAGGAAACGATATTCAATTTTGCGGGTTGCGTGCAGAAGGAGACAACCCGTGTTGACGGATCCTTTACCTCTGTAATGCCGGTGGGCCCGAGGGCGCTGGGGACACCCTCGGAGCACCCACCGGCGTTCCCCGTCAAGCGGCTCGCAAATAGGCACCGAGGGTCAAAGCCAATTCCTCGGTAGCGAGCAGGACCCGGTAGCCGCGCAGCTCGGCTGCGGTTACCGATGCGCTGACGCGCGACGACGGGATGGGCCCGCCGACGACGACGGTGTCCACGCCCAGACCTCGGAGGAGGGCGTCGAGGGGCGTGGCGTCGAAGGCGCCGCCCGTGGCGAGCGCCATCGCCATCTCACCCCGGCGCACGGTCTGGACGCCACCGGCCTCGAGCAGCTCGACGTCGAGCAGAGAGGAGGGAGCGGTCGCATCCGCAGCGAGCGCCGTGGTGTCGACCATGTGCACCACGGGGAGCCCAGCCGCGCGGAACGCGTCCGTCAGGCCGCGCAACGCACCGAAATCTGTGGTCCCCACAGAGACGAGGGCCATGGCGTCGGACACCGCATCCACCTCCAGCTTGCAGCGGTCGTTCGGTAGGGGAACGACGGCGAGCGGTCCCCCTTACATCCCCACGGCAAGAAAAAGGAGAACCCACCTAGAGTGGCGAACAACTTGCGTGCGCACAGAGCGACTGGCGCGCGAGCCCTTGGGGGGCGCTGGGTGGCGTTACGAGCAGACGACGTCGATCTGGACCGCGACGCAGCTCTCGTCGAACGCTTCCAGACGGGTGACGAGGAGGCGTTCGCCGACCTCTACCGGCGGTACTTCGGCCGTCTCCGCCGGTACTGCCAGCGCCGCCTCGGCGATCACCACGACGCCGAAGAGGCTGCTCAGGAAGCGCTGGTCAAGGCCTATCGGGCCCTGCCGAACTTCGGTGGCGACCGCCGCTTCTACCCCTGGCTGCGGGTGATCGCCACCAACGTCTGCAACGACCGCTGCAAGCGCAAGGCGCCAGCCGCGCCGGCGGATCCCGACGGCGGCGACGTCGTCGTCGACTCGGTGTTCGACGCCATGGATGCCGCCTTCGTGCGCGCCGCGCTCCGTGATCTGAACCCTCGTCACCGCGCCGCCTTGTCGTTGTGGGCCGAGGGCCGCGCCAGCCGCGACATCGCCGAGGAGCTCGGCTGCAGCACGGGCGCGGCCGACGTCACCCTGCACCGCGCCCGCCAGTCCTTCCGGGCGCGCTTCCTCGCCATCACCGGCGACGGCAAGCTCGGCGCGCTTGCGTTGTTCCCGGCCCTTGGTCGCTGGGCGACGCGGTGGCGCAACCGGATCGCCACCCGCGTCGGCGAGCACACCGAGCTCAGCTCTCCTCTTCTCGCCAAGGTCGCGGCGAGCGCCATCGCCGTCACGGTCGTCGGCGGTGCCGTCGGCTCCACCACTTCCACCTCCCGTCAGGTGCAGCCGACGGCCCCGCCGTCATCGGTCGTCCACCTCCAGACCGCGCCGGCCAGCGTCACCTCTTCTGCGCCGGCCGACGCGTCTGGAGGGACGACGACCCGTTCGAATTCAGTCGTGTCGACGCCTGCCCACGCTCCCGCAGACGCGCCGCCTGCCGCCGCACAGCCCTCGGTCAGCGACCTCACGCCGCGACTGATGACAGCCGACGAAGCTCAGGCCAAGAGCAAGAACGCGCCCGTGCGCGTCGTAGTGCCCGGCGTGGTCGGTTTCGCCGTCGACCCGAGCCCGGCTGCGGCCGTGCTCCGACCCATTACCTCTGGGGGTCATTCGTGAGAAAGCGCGCAGCGATCATCCTCGTCGCGGTGCTCGCCGCCGCCAGCTTCGCCGTCGGAATGCTGACGCCCGCAAAGGCGGCGCCGTCGCAACCGGTCGTGCAACCGCAGAGCGCGAGTGCCCATTCGCTGGTCTGCCTCTGGATCCCGCTCGTCAACAAGGCCCTTTGCTGACGCCGTCCTATCGGTTCGGATAGAAGAACGGGACCAGGGCCGCGAGGTCCTTCGGCGGCCCGAAATCGCTGTAGTCGGACGGCCCCGCTTGCCAGTACACAAAGGTCTCGGCGAAGTCACCCGCGGGCGATGCGTAATCGCGCGCACCCCACAGGAACCCTGGGAGAGACTCGTCGATGCCTCTCAGTTGTCGCCACTGCCTTACCGACGCTCCTAAAGGGGTCGGCGCGAGGCAATGCACGCTTGCGAGGGAGTTGCTTGGCGAGCCCGGATCTCCGACCCAGCGGCGCACGTGCGGTCGAGCAGAGCTCGGAGGCTGCGCCTGGGGGTGCCGGTAGGCTCCATGCATGGAAGCGGACGAGGCCAGGCAGCGGCTCGAGGCGGAGCGCGAGCGGCTCGTCGCCGTAAAGAGCGACTTCGACGTCGAACATCTCACTGACGAGTCCGAAGACGAGAGCCTCAGTGAGCTGTCGTCGGTCGACCAACACCAGGCCGACGTCGGCACCGAGACCTTCGAGCGCGAGAAGGACCTGTCGATCCTCGAGCAGGTCGAGGCCGAGCTCGCCGACGTCGAGCACGCCCTGCAGCGCCTCGACGACGGCACCTACGGCACCTGCGAGTTCGACAACAAACCGATCCCCGAGGAGCGCCTCGAGGCCCTGCCCGCGGCGCGCTTCTGCGTCGAGCACCAGGCAGAGGCCGAACGCGAGGCGGCCCGGGTGCGGCCGGAGTAAGTCGAGCCGGGAGGCAGCAATGCGTCGGGGGGCGAAGGCGGGGTTGGCAGCGCTGGGGCTCGCCGGTGTGGCCGGAGGCGCGGGTGCGGCCGCCGTGCTGTCCGACGCCGACCGCCGCAACCAGCTCGACCGCCAGCTGCGGGTCTGGCGCCTGACCGCACGCCGCGGCTTGCACTGGGCGATCTTCTACGTCCGCGGGAAGCGGGCCGACGATGCCAAGCGCGCCGAGCTCGAGGAGAAGTTCGCCATCAAGACCGCCCAGGACGTCGCCGAGGTCCTCGGCGGCATGAAGGGCGCCATCATGAAGGCCGGCCAGATGATCTCCTTCGTCGCCGAGGGCCTGCCGCCCGAGGCCCAGCAGGCGCTGGCCACCCTGCAGGCCGACGTGCCGCCGATGGTGCCGAGCCTGGCCGAGGCGGTGGTCCGCGAGGAGCTCGGCGATGACCCGCAGAAGCTCTTCCTCGACTGGGACCCCGAGCCCGTGGCCGCCGCGTCGATCGGCCAGGTGCACAAGGCCGTGCTCCACGACGGCCGCGAGGTCGCCGTCAAGGTGCAGTACCCGGGCATCGACAAGGCGATCAAGGGCGACCTCGACAACGCCGAGATGCTCTACGGCCTGTTCGCCTCCTTCGCCCTCAAGAACATGGACGTGAAGGCGTTGGTCGACGAGCTGCGCGCCCGCATGGCCGACGAGCTCGACTACCGGCTCGAGGCCCGGCTGCAGCAGGAGTTCGCCGACCGCTACCGCGGCCACCCGTTCATCCACGTCCCCGACGTCGTGTTCGAGCGCAGCGCCCAGCGGGTGATCACCAGCGAGTGGGTCGACGGGCTGACGTGGGCCGAGTTCGAAGAGCAGGCCACCGACGAACACAAGCAGCACGCCAGCGAGGTCCTCTTCCGCTTCGCCGAAGGCTCGATCTGGCACCACCGTGTGTTCAACGGCGACCCCCACCCCGGCAACTACCGCTTCCACCTCGGCGGCCCGGTGACGTTCCTCGACTTCGGCCTGGTCAAGAGGTGGGGACCGGGCGAGCTCGAGAGTCTGGCGCCCACGCTGGACGCGGCCCTGGCCCAGGATCCCGAGGCGATGGAGCGGGCGATGACCAGCGCCGGCTTCCTGCCCGCCCGCCACACGCTCACCGCCCAGCGCCTGTACGACTACGTCAGCACGCCGTGGGTGCCGTTCCAGCAGGACTACTTCGAGTACACGCGCGAGTTCGTCGGCAAGACGATCGAGACGATGATCGACATCCAAGGCGAGTACGGCGACGTCATTCGCCAGCTCAACATGCCGCCGTCCTATGTGATCTTGGACCGAGTCGTGTGGGGGATGTCGGCCCTGTGGGGACGCATGCGGGCGCGCGGCAACTGGAGGGCCCTGCTCGCCGAGTACCGCAACGACGCCCCGCCCTCGACCGAGCTGGGCAAGATCGAAGAAGAGTGGCGCAAAGAGCGCGCCTAGGTGTCGTCGTCCGCGGCGGTCGACGGGTGCGTCGCCAGGTACTGCTGCGACGCGGCCGGCAGCACTGACTGCTGCATTGGCACAGCGGGCGTCACCGTCTGGGTGTAGTCGAAGGAGCCCGAGTAGTCGTACGCGCTTCCGTCGCGCTCGTTGAGCGGCTGCACGCCCAGCACGTGCTCGGCGTAGGCGAGCATCGATGCTGTTGAGGCGACGTTGTGGTCAGTCGTACCAGCTTTGGCGTACGGAGAGACGATCACCATTGGCAGGCGGATGCCGAGCCCGGCAGCGGGCGGCACGTGGTCATAGAAGCAACCGCAATCGTCGTAGGTGATGAAGATCGCGGTCGACGACCACTGAGGCCCACTCTCGATGGCCTGCACCATCTGGCCGATCCAGTTATCGCCTTTGATCATCGATGCCTGGTTGTGCTGGGACGTGGCACCGGTCGGCCCACTCGGTGTGACGATGGCGAAGTTGGGCAGGTTCCCGCCCTGAGCGTCGGTCACGATCGTGCTCGGCGCCTTCATGTGCGTTGCCTGACTTGTGTAGAGGCAATCGGCGAAGGTCGGGCAGATGCTCCACGTGTGCCCGGTCGCCGACTTCGGCGAGACGTAGAGATTCCACGTCCGCCCGGCACTGTCGAGGTGGTCCATGATCGTCGGCACCCACTGCACCGGCGTCGTGGCGCCCGCGGCGCCGTGGCCCTGCTGGTCGGGAACGCACGACTTCACGGTCATCCACGGACTGGTCGGCGTCGCGCGCCAGTTGGCCGTACCGCCCGAGTCGCAGCCCCAACCCGGCCCGCCGCCAGGGTTGTTGCCATCGAATCCGTCGAGCGTCGCGGCGACCAGATTCAGGTGGCCGCCCCAGGACGGCACCGAGTCCTGCGAGAAGGTGCGGTCGGAGATCACAAACTTGCGGGCCAGCGCCGCGAGGTTCGGGATCTGGTCGGGGTAGTACTGCGTGTAACACGCGGTCCCACCCCCGCAACCACCGATGGTGTCGAACCCGTCCATCTTGCCGCCGTCGATGGCCTTCGCCTGAGCACTCGTGTTGTGCACGACGAACGGCACGACGTCGGGGGAGCGCTTCAGGGGAATCACAGCGCCGGTGTGGGTCTTACCGGTCGTGGCACCGTCGCAGCGTGGTGCGCCGTTCACCACGTCCTGGCAGATCTGGCCGAGTGTCTCGTCGAAGCTGTGGTTCTCTTGGTAGATGATGACCACGTGCTGGATCGGGGTCGGGAAGGGCGCCGGCGGCACCGTGTCCCCATGGGCGTGGCCGCCGACGAACGACGCGCCCGCCGCCGACGCGATGGCGAGCGCCGCAGCGCCGGCCCA
>JAFAUA010000477.1 GCA_019243595.1 Acidimicrobiia bacterium | reverse complement strand
TCGATGACGTAGGGCACGGTGGCGTTGTCGAGCACGGCTTTGATCAGCGAGGGGCCGCCCCGGGGGATCAGGCAGTCGATGTACTCGCGGAGCTGCATGAACTCGGTGGCCGCCTCGTAGCGCGTGTCCTCCACGAGGATCATGGCGTCGGCGGGCAGGCCGGCCTTGGTGAGGCCTTCGCGCAGCACACCGGCGATCGCCTTGTTCGACTGGAGTGCGCTCGAGGAGCCACGGAGAAACGCGACGTTGCCCGACTTCAGGCACAGCCCGAAGGCGTCGCTGGTGACGTTGGGCCGGTTTTCGTAGACGATGGCAACGACGCCCAGCGGCACCCGCACTTTCTCGATCACCAGACCGTTGGGCCGCGTCCAGCCCTCGACGATCTCGCCGACGGGGTCGGGCAGCGCAGCCACGGTGCGCAGGCCGTTCGCCATGGCCTCGATGCGAGCCCCGGTGAGGCGCAGACGGTCGACAACGGTGGGCGTCACGCCGTCGGCTTCGGCCCCAGCCACGTCGGCGGCGTTGGCCTCCACGATCTCGGGCGCCCGGTCGACGAGCAGGTCGGCGGCGGCTTGCAGCGCCGCGTCCTTGGCGCCGGTGGAGGCGGTGGCGAGTGTGCGCGAAGCGGCTTTCGCTCGCCTTCCAAGGTCCGCGATCGCCCCCTGTGCCATCGGGGCGAGGCTACTTGACCGCTCGGTCAAGGGACCCTGGTCCGCCGGTCAGCTCAGGCCGTGGTCGTAGGCGTACTTGACGGCCTGGGCGCGGTCGCGGACGCCGGTCTTGGCGAAGAGATGGTTGATGTGGCTCTTGACCGTCGTCTCGCTGACGACCAGACGGTCGGCGATCTCGGCGTTCGACAGGCCTTGCGCGATCAGCCCGAGCACTTCGGCCTCGCGGGCGGTCAGGCCGTCGGGGAGATGGCGCTGCTGGTCTGCCTTGTCGGCGTGGGACGGCTCGCCGCCGGCGATGGCGTCGATCAGGTGGTGCTGCACGGCGGGATCGATAACGGCGTGACCACCGACGACCTGGAGCAGCGCCTCCCGAATCTCCTCTGCACCCGCGTCCTTGGTGAGGTATCCACGCGCTCCTGCACGCAGGGCGTCGATCACCGAACGGTCGTCGGCGTAGGTCGTGAGGATCAGCACGCGGGTATCGGCGTCGAGATCTCGTAGCCGGCGGGTGGCCTCGACACCGTCGCAGTTGGGCATGCGCAGGTCCATGAGCACAACGTCGGGTCGGAGCTCGCGCGCAAGCGCGACTGCCTCGTCGCCGTCAGCTGCGGTACCGACGACGTCCACGCCCGCGACGAGTCCCAAAAGGGTGGCCAGTCCTTCGCGGACCACGCGCTGGTCGTCGGCCAGCAGGACGCGGATCGTCTCGCTCACGCCGGCACCCACAGCTCTACGCGGAACCCCGACTCGGTCGGCCCTGCCGTCAGCGTGCCCCCGAGCAGGGCGGCCCGCTCCCGCATCCCCGTTAGTCCATAGCCGGCGCCCGCGCTCGACAGCGGGCGTTCGCCGTCGCCCACCTTGGAGACGTCTTCGACGATGAGTCGGGTGCCCGACGCCTCATATACAAGGTGCACGGCAACCCGCTGCGCGCTGGCGTGCTTGCGAATGTTGGTGAGCGCCTCCTGGGCGACGCGGTAGAGCGTCAGCCGAGCGTCGCTTCCGAGCTCGCGCTCCTCACCGTCGACGTCGAAGATGCATGCCACTCCCGTGTCGTCTTGGAATTCGGCAGCGAGGGCAACCAGTCCGTCCGGGCCCGGCAAGTCGTCACCGCGCAGCATGCCGATCGCCCGCCGCGCCTCCTCCAGGCCGGTCTTGGCGAGCCTGTGGGCACGTTCGATCGACCGCGTCAGCTCACCGTCGGATGCCTCGCGCTCGGAGAGGAGTCGGGCGCCCTCCAGGTTCAGCACGAGGCCCGAAAGCGAGTGGGCCAGTACGTCGTGCATCTCGCGGGCCAGCCGTTGGCGCTCGTTGAGCGCGGCCGCCTCGGCCTGGGCGGCGCGCGATTGTTCGAGCTCCTTCAGCAGCTGATGTGCGTGCTCGGTGCTCTCGCGGTAACGGCGGGCGAACATCGACAGGATGTAGAAGGCGACGACGCCGATCTCGTTCAGGACGATGCCATCGACGGAGCGGTTCCCCGCGAGGGCCCATGCGACTGCCAGAGCGGCGACGGCGAACAGCGTTACCGCGCCGCTCAGTCGGTCGGGGAGGCGGAGAGCGGCGCCGCTCACGGCCGGGAACATGCCCAGGAACCCAGGACCGTTCGGTTGCAGGCCGACGAGCGCGGCCGATGACAGCACGGCCACGCCTACCACCAGCAAGACGAAGCGAGCGGAGGCGCCCGGGAGCCGGACCATCGAGATCGTGCCGACCGCCAACCCGATGAGCGCAACCGTCACGGCGAGGTGCTCGCCGTGCACGCCGGGCCCCGGCTTCGTCTGAAACGCAGCCACACTGACGAAGCCGACGATGAACACCGCCAGCGGGCGCACCCATCTCGGCGCCACGTGCTGCTCGTACGCCAGCGGTGCGCTCACCGCGAAAACTGTACGGCCGGCCCCCGCTGCCGTCTCCGGCGGCTGGGTGGATCCTGAGCGCGGCCGTCTCCACCCACGGGTGGAGACAAAGTTCCACCGCGGCGCCGATGACCGGTCGGCCTGGGAGGCGCATGCTCGGTTCATGATCGACACCGACACCACACTCGACATGGGACGCATGGCCGAGCCGGGTGCGCCCGTGATCAGCGTGCGGGGGCTCGCGAAGCGCTACGGCCGGTACCAGGCGGTCAAGGGCATCGACCTCGAGGTGCGCCACGGCGAGATCTTCGCCTTCCTCGGCCCCAACGGCGCCGGAAAGACGACGACCGTCGAGATCCTCGAGGGCTTCCGTTCCCGAACGGCCGGCGAGGTCAGCGTCCTCGGCGTCGACCCGGCCGATGCCGGCGCCGAGTGGCGTGACCGGGTGGGCGTTGTGCTCCAGGAGTCGGCCGTCGAGCCCGGCCTGTCGGTGCGCGAGTGCCTCGAGCTCTACGCCGGCTACTACCGCACGCCGCGCGACATCGGCGAGACCATCGCTCTCGTCGGTTTGTCCGAGAAGGCGGGCGCGCTGGGCGGCTCACTCTCGGGCGGCCAGCGCCGCCGCCTCGACGTCGCCTTGGCCCTGATCGGCGATCCCGAGCTGATCTTCCTCGACGAGCCCACGACCGGCTTCGACCCCTCGGCCCGCCGGGCCGCGTGGGAGGTCGTCGCCGGCCTGCGCGAGCTCGGCAAGACCGTATTCCTCACGACCCACTACATGGACGAAGCCGAGTACCTCGCCGACCGCATCGCCGTCATCGCCGATGGCGAAATCGTCGCCGAGGGCACACCGCAAACCCTCGGTGGCCGTGACCACATGACCGCCGCCATCCGCTTCACGCTTCCCGATGGCGTGGCGGTGCGCAACCTTCCTGCCGGACTGCGTCCGCTCGCCGAGACCCAGCCGAGCGGCGGAGCTGTCATCCGCAGCGAGACCCCACTCCTACACGTGCAGATGCTCGCCGACTGGGCGCTGGGCCGGGGGTTCGACCTGCCCGACCTCGACGTCCGCCGGCCGACCCTCGAAGACGTCTACCTGTCACTGACCGCGCCAACCGGGGGGACCCACCGATGATCGCCATGTCCGTCCACCAGTTCCGCTACGACGTCCGCGCCTTCTGGCGCAATCCCCAGAGCCGCTTCTTCACGCTGGCCTTGCCCGTGTTGTTCCTCGTGATCTTCGCGTCGGTGTTCGGGGGCGGCACCGACCGAACGGTGAAGATCGCCGGCGGGCGCATCGACACGTCGGTGTACTACGTGCCCGGCATCATCGCACTCGGCATCATTGCCGCCGCCTTCGTCAACCTGGTGATCTCGGTGACCGCCCAACGCGAGTCCGGGGTGCTCAAGCGGCGACGGGCGACGCCAGTGCCCGCCGCCGCGGTGATCGCCGGTCGTTCGCTGACCGCGGTCGTCACTGCCCTCGGCATCGCCGCCCTGCTGCTCGGGATCGGCTGGGTGTTCTACGGCGCGCACGTCGTCGCCCGCACGGCTCCCGCTCTCGTCGTGACGATCATCGTCGGCACCTTGGCGTTCTGCTGCCTCGGGTTCGCCCTGGCGTCCGTGATCCACGACGAGGACGCCGCCCAGCCGATCACCCAGGCCGTGATGCTGCCGCTGTACTTCATCTCCGGCGTGTTCGTGCCGGTCAGCTCGCTGCCGCACTGGTTGCTCAACGTGGCCTCCGTGTTCCCGGTGCGCCACCTGGCCGCTGCCCTGCTGACCGCCTACAACCCGCACACCCGCGGCGCGGGCTTCGCGGGCGTCGACCTACTGATCGTGGCCGCATGGGGCGCCGCCGGGCTCTTCGTCGCTCTCCGGCGCTTCACCTGGTTCCCGCTGGGCCGCTGACCCCTTCGAGAGACTTCGAGATCAAAGGAGAACAGAGATGGCGACCGAGACCGAGACCATGCACGGCGACTGCCCTACCCACGGCACCGTCAAGGCGACGAGGGAGCTGCCGAAGGTCACGTTCCCGCCGGTCTACACGGCGGTGAAGCGGGCGCTGGCCAAGCGCCGCCCCTTCGTGTGCCCCGAGTGCGGCAAGCCGGTCGAGACCGACTGATCGACTCGGTGGATCACCAGGACAGCGTGGTTCCCGCCAAGGCCTCGACGGCTGCACCATCGCCGTCGAGGTCGACCCGCGCGTGGTCCTGGCGGCCGAAGGCGTAGAGGAGAAGCTCGCCGGGCGGGCCGCTCGCGGTCACCGGCGACGTCCCGCGGTGGGCGCGAATCTCCTCGTCACCCCACCGCAGCACCACGCCGACCGGCGACGGTTTGAAGGCTCGGCGGCTGAACCAACGCACGACGCGCCAGATGTCGGCCTCGGCCTCCGCATCGAGGTGGCGGGGCTCCCAGCGTTGGCGACACCGGCGCACGTCTTCGTAATGGACGAAGAACTCGTGGGTGTTGCCGGCCCGGTCGGCTCCGCGGAAGCGCAACGGCGACCACCTCGGCGGTCCGGCACGCAACGTCTCGACCACATCCCGGTACGGCCGCCGCAACACGCCGTTGCGCACGTACTCGCTCCACCCGGCGAGAGGGGGAATCACCAGGCCGGGAACGCTGTCCGGACGTCGGTCCCGTGCGACCAGGTGGGCGGCGAGGTCGGCCGTCGTCCAACCCTCGTTCAGCGTCGGTGCGTCCGGGCCAAGCTCGTCGAAGAGGTCGCACAGAGCAAGCCGGTCTCGCCTCGCCAGCGGAAGCGCTGTCATAGGCGCGGAGGGTAGGCGCGCCGCGGCGATACCGTGCGCGCCGGAGGTGACGCATGCTGCTGATCGGGACGAGTGATGGCCTCCACGACCTCGACTCCGGCACCGAGCTCATCGGCGGAAGGGCCGTCACGGCGCTGGCCGTCGGCGGGGACAGCTGGTGCGCCCTTGTCGACCGCCGGTTCATCGTCGGCGCTCACGAGGGCGAGCTTGCCGAGGCCGACGGCCAGAGCGTCGCCGTGCTTCCCGACGGGACCGTCGTCGTCGGCCGCACCGGGGCGCGGCTTGCGATCGTCGCGCCGAACGGCGAGGTTCACGACGTCTCGGCGTTCGAGGCGGTCCCGGGCCGGGCTGACTGGGAGAACCCCGCCAACCCGACGCCGGACACCCGCACGATGGCCGTGGGACCGAAGCGATGGTGGGTCAACGTCCACGTTGGTGGCGTGTGGTGGTCCGACGACGCGGGCGACACATGGCACAACGCCGTCGAACCCGATGCCGACGTGCACGAGGTGCGTGCCAGCGACGACGGGCAGGTAGCGGTCGCGGCCGCCGTCGGCTTCGGGTGGAGCGAGGACGGCGAATCGTGGTCCTGGACGACGGCCGGGTTGCACGCCAGCTATCTGCGAGCCGTGGCCCTCGACGGTGACACCACGTTCGTGTCCGCGTCTGACGGACCGTTCACGAGAAACGGCGCCGTGTACCGCTCGCGCTCGGGCAGCTTCGCCCGTTGTGAGGCCGGCCTGCCAGACAGGTTCGAGGGCAACGTCGACTCCGGCGCCCTCGACGCCGCCGGCGGCCGGGTGGCCCTCGGCTTCGAAAACCGGGTCTACGTATCGGACGACGCGGGCAAGACGTGGCGGGAGGCGGGGGTCATGCCCGCGCCAATCACCGCCGTCCGCTTCGTCTAGTCACTCGCGCCGCGTGTGGCGACGGCGGTCCAGCCGAGGTCGCTCACTCTGACGTCGATGTCCTCGAACCCGGCGGCGCGCAGGCGATCAGGGAGGGCGGCGGGGTCGACGGGGTTGTAGGTGTCGCCCTCGTGGGCGGCCTCGACCTGCGCGTCGTACACGCCGTCGCTGGCGACGAGGCGGGCGCCGGGCCGCAGCACGCGTCCCACCTCGGCGAACAGGCGGTCCTGGAGCTCGGGGGTCGGCACGTGGTGGAGCATGGTGAACGACGCCGCCCCTGTGAAGCGGCCGTCGGGGAATTCGAGGGCGGTGGCGTCGCCCCGGACGATCGTGACGTTGGACTTAGAAGCGAAGCGCTCTTCCAACAAGGCGGCGAGCTCCTCATCGATCTCGACGGACGTCAACCGCGCCCGGAGCTCGCACAGGACGTCGGTGGTCGCCCCGTACCCGGGTCCGACTTCGAGGATGTCGTCGCCCAGATCGACGTTGCCGATCGCCGAAGGCAGGATCGAATCGCGCATCAGCGCCCGCCACTCGTCACTGCCACAGATCTGGTGGT
>JAFAUA010000394.1 GCA_019243595.1 Acidimicrobiia bacterium | reverse complement strand
AACGGTGTCTCACGTGGAGGACCGGGAAACGCGAGCACTACAGCGGCAGCGACGAAGCCGACGAGCGACGCCACCGCGACCATCCCGGGTACGGCGATCGGGACGATGCCCTCGCTGTGTCGCATGTTGCTGAGGGCCGCGGCACCGGTGAAGAAGATGATGTCGGCGAAGACGATCAAGACCACCGCCGCGGCCGCCATGCTCTGCGGCCGCAGCCAGACCCACGCCATGACGGCCAAGAGCGCGGCGGCGATTCCCAACGAGCTGACGTCGCGCAAGGCGAAGGCCGTGCCCAGCATGAGGGCGGCGGCCACGCCCCCCGAGAGGTGGAGCACCCGGCTCCGCAGCAGCTCGCCATCCGCCATCCCTCGATTGTTACCGTCCGAGGATGGCGGACGAGGGCATGTCGGGCTCCGGTCCTGCCGTCGCGGTCGCCAACTTCGACGCCGGAGGCGCCGTCGTCTCCCTCGCACCCCATCCCACCGGCCACATCAACGACGGGTATCTGGTCGCCACCGATCGGCGGCGGTTCCTCCTTCAGCGTCTAAACCCGTCGGTGTTCCCCGGCGCCGAGGCGGTGATGGCCAACGTCGTCGCCGTCACGACACACCTGCGCGCCAAGGGCGAGCCCACCCTCACGCTCGTCCCCACTCGCACCGGCGCAAGGAGCTGGCGGGACAACGCCGGTGCTACCTGGCGCATGTACGACTACCTCGAAGGGGCCCACCCCTTGCACGTCGGGTCGCCTGACGATGCCGCCATCGTCGGCCGAGCCTTCGGCCGCTTCCACCGGATCGTTGGCGACCTCGATCCCTCGTCGTTGCAGGTGAGCGTGCCCGGCTTCCACGACCCGGCTCGACGACGGGCGCAGCTCGAGCACGCGGCGGAGGCAGACCCGTGCAGCCGGGTGGCAAAGGTCGCCGATTTGGTTGACGACTTGCTCACTTACGCCGTGCCGTCAATCAAGGGGCTGCCGTTGCGCGTTGCCCACAACGACGCCAAGGCCGCCAACCTGTTGGTCGACGACATCGGGGCGCGACCGCCGCTCGTGGTCGACCTCGACACGGTGATGCCGGGCAGCGTGCTGTGGGACGTCGGCGACATGGTTCGCAGTAGCACCGGTACGGCCGACGAGGCGGCCGCCACCGTCACCTTCGATGCCGACCGTTACCGAGCGCTCGTCGAAGCATGGCTGGACGAGGTCGGTTCACTGCTGACCGACGACGAGCGGCGCGCCGTTCCCAGCGCCGGCACCGTCGTTACTTTCGAGCAGGCGGTCCGCTTTCTCACGGATCATCTGCTCGGCGACGTCTACTTTCGGGTCAGCAGACCGGGGGAGAACTTGGACCGAGCGAGAAACCAGTGGCAGCTCCTGCGGTCGATGGAGTCGAGGATGGGGTCGTGGTGACTACCCCGCTCGATCCCCTCGGTAGCGACGCGGTGGATGCCATCGCCGCCCTGTGCGCCCGCTCTCTGGCCGATGCGCCGGCAGCCGACGAGATCGAGGCGTGCCTGTTCGCGCCTGACCAGCCGTCGACCGTGCGCGGCGATCCCGACATCGGCGTCGTCGCAACTGCCCCCATTGACGGCCAGGGCTTCATCCGCCTTCTGGTCGTCGACCCGGCGCACCGCGGCAAGGGCCACGGCCATGCGCTGCTCGAAGCGGGCGAGGCCGACCTCGCCGGACTCCCGTCGGTCACCGTCGGGACCGACGCTCCCTACTTCCTCTTCGCCGGCGTGGAGACCACCGAGATCGGCATGCTCGTCCTCCTCGAACGGCACCACTACGACCGGGTCGAGGCCAACTACAACATGGGCGTCGACCTGACGACGATCCCGCCCGATCCCGGCGGCTGGTTCATACCGACGTCCGACGCCCGAGACGAGGTCGACGACTGGATGGCGGCCCACTGGGCGGGGTGGCGCCTCGAAGTGATGCGCGCCTTCGACAAGGGGACGCTCGTGCTGGCGCGGGACGACGCCGGCATCAGCGCCTTCTGCGCCTACAACGTCAACCGCGGCGGACTCATCGGGCCCGTCGCCTCCCGCTTCGAGTTGATCGGCAAGGGCGCGGCGGCGCCGTGCCTCGTCGGCGCCCT
>JAFAUA010000170.1 GCA_019243595.1 Acidimicrobiia bacterium | reverse complement strand
CGCCGCCCTCGCACATGGTCTGGAGTCCGAAGCGACCACCGGTGCGCTCCAGCTCGTTGAGCAGCGTGGTCATCAGGCGCACGCCGGTGGCGCCGAGCGGATGGCCGAGGGCGATGGCGCCGCCGTTCACGTTCACCTTGTCGAGATCGGCGCCCGTCTCCTTCTGCCAGGCGAGCACCACCGAGGCGAACGCCTCGTTGATCTCGACCAAGTCGATGTCGTCGAGCGACATGCCGGTCTTCTCGAGGGCATAGGCCGTGGCCGGGATGGGCGCGGTCAGCATGTAGATCGGGTCGGCGCCTCGCACCGAGAGATGGTGGATGCGCGCCCGGGGCTTGAGACCGTGCGTCTTCAGCGCCGCCTCGGACACGACGAGCATCGCGGCCGAAGCGTCTGAGATCTGGCTGCTGACGGCGGCGGTGAGGCGGCCGTCCGGCACCAGCGGTTTCAGCGTCGCCATCTTCTCGAGCGTCGTCTCCCGGCGGAAGCCCTCGTCCGCAGTCACGTCGTTGAGGGGCACGATCTCGTTCTGGAACCGGCCCTCGTCGGTGGCGCGCGCCGCCCGCTGGTGCGACTCGAACGCGAACTGCTCCATCTCCTCGCGGGTGATGCCCCACTTCTCGGCGATCATCTCCGCGCCCCGGAACTGGCTGACCTCCTGCGTGCCGTAGCGGTCGACCCACCCCTTCGACCCGGTGAACGGATCGGGGTCGTTGAAGCCGACCGTCGACGCCACCGTCATCGCCGAGGAGATCGGGATCATCGACATGTTCTGCACCCCGCCGGCGACGATGACGTCGGCCGTCCCGCTCATCACCGCTTGGGCGGCGAAGTGCACTGCCTGCTGGGAAGAACCGCACTGGCGATCGACGGTCGTCCCCGGCACCTCCTCGGGGTAGCCGGCCGCGAGCCAGCACGTGCGGGCGATGTCGCCGGCCTGAGGACCGATGGCGTCGACGCAGCCGAACACCACGTCCTCGACGGCGGCCGGGTCGATGCCGGTGCGTTCGACGAGTGCCTTCAGCGAATGGGCGCCGAGGTCGGCCGGATGGACCTGGCTCAACCCTCCCCCGCGTTTGCCGACCGGCGTGCGCACGGCGTCGACGATGTAGGCCTCAGGCATTGGTAGTTCCTTTCAAAAGGGCTTGCTTGACGCGGGTGCGGTGCCAGGCGGCGTCGCCCCACGCCGCGGCCAGGGCCCACGCCCGCTTCATCCACATGTGCAGGTCGTACTCGACCGTGTACCCGATGGCGCCGTGCACCTGCAGCGCCTTGCGCGCCGTCAGCAGCGCGGCCTCCGACGCCTGGGCCTTGGCCAGCGACACGGCGACGTCTGTCTGCGCTGGATCGTTCGCCAGTACCCACGCGGCGCGGTGCACGCACGGCCGTGCGAACTCCAACCGGAGAGCAGCGTCGGCCAGGTGGTGCTTCACGACCTGGAAGCTGCCCACCGGCTTGCCGAACTGCTCGCGCTGGCCGACGTACGCCACGCTCATGTCGAGCATCTGCTGGGCCAGCCCGACGAGCTGGGCCGCGGCGGCGAGCGTTGCCCGTTCGCCAACGACCGCGGGATCGCCATCCACGACGTCGCCAACGGCATGGACCTCGAACAGCCGGCGGCTGCCGTCGACCGACTGGTGCTGCTCTCCGACCGAGCCCCGCACGAACTGCTCGTCGTCCTGCACGGCGATGACGCCGACCGAGTCGGCGTAGAGCGCGAACGGGGTGGCGTCGGTGGCGAGTGTGGCGTCGGTGCGGCCCAGCGCCCAGGCCTCGACGACGGGCTCGGGGACGCACGCCCGGCCGGTCTCCTCGAGGACCAGGATGCTGTCGACCTCGTCGAGCTCGAACAGCCCCATCTCGACGAGCCGGTCCCACAGACCGGGCACGCGGCCGGTGTCGTTCGACCACGCGGCGCGCACAGCCGACGCCGGGCACTCCTTGTCGAGCAGGTTGCGCGCCGCGTCGCGGAACTCCAACTGCTCGGCGTCGAAAGCGAACCTCATCCGCGGGGAAGTCCCAGCACTCGCTCGCCGACGACGTTGCGCTGGATCTCGTTGGTGCCCGCGTAGATGGGTCCGGCCAGCGCGAACTGGTACCCCTTCAGCCAGGGCCCCTCGATCTCCGCCTCGGGGCCCAAAAGCTGAAGCGCCGTCTCGTGCAGACGGACGTCGAGCTCCGACCAGAACAGCTTGGTCAGGCTCGACTCGGCACCCGGCTTGGCGCCCTCCATGAGTCCGGCGACGGTGGCGTAGGTCTGCCAGCGATAAGCCTCGGCGTCCATCCAGCAGGCGACGACGTCGTCGCCCAACGCCATGTCGGGATGCTCACGCCACAGGTCGACGAGCCGAGCGGCCGTCGCCATGAACCGCCCCGGGCTGCGGAGTGTCAGGCCTCGCTCGGACCCGGTCGTCGCCATCGCCACGTTCCAGCCTTTGTTGACCTCGCCGAGGACGTCGGTGTCGGGCACGAACACGTCCTCGAAGAAGACCTCGGCGAAACCTTCGTCGCCGTCGAGGCGGCCGAAGCCGCGCACGGTCACGCCCTCGGCGTCGAGTGGTACGAGGAAGTAGGTCATGCCTCGGTGACGCTCGGCTTCGGGGTCGGTGCGGAACAGTCCGAAGAGGTGGGTGCAGAAGGCGCCGCGGGTGGTCCACGTCTTCTGCCCGGTGAGGCGCCACCCGCCGTCATCGCGGCGGGCCACCGACTTGATACCGGCCAGGTCGCTGCCCGCGTTGGGCTCCGACCAGCCCTGGCACCAGAGGTCCTCAGCGGCGGCCATGCGCGGAAGGATGTGATCCTTCTGAGCCTGGGTGCCGAACTCGAACACCGTCGGCGCCAAGAGGAAGATGCCGTTCTGGGTGACGCGTTGGGGACCGCCCGCCCGGTAGTACTCCTCCTCGAAGATCAGCCACTCGATGAGGCTGGCCTCGCGGCCGCCGTATTCACGCGGCCACGACACGACCGCCCACCGGTCGTCGAAGAGCTTGCGCTCCCAGTCGAGGTGCTGGGCGAACCCTTCGCGGGTGTCCCCCGACGGCAGGTCGTGCGGCACGTTGGCCTCGAGCCACGCCCGTGCCTCAGCCCGAAACGCCTCCTCCGTGTCGGTGAACCGCAGATCCACGACTACTTCTTGACGATCACCGAGGAGCCGTGGCCGAAGAGGCCCTGATTGGCGGTGAGGCCCACGCGGGCGCCGTCGACCTGGCGGGCGCCGGCCTGGCCCCGCAGCTGCCACACCAGCTCGCAGACCTGAGCGAGCGCCTGGGCGGGCACCGCTTCGCCGAAGCAGGCCAGGCCGCCACTGGGGTTCACCGGAATGCGGCCGCCGATGGTGGTGTCGCCGTCGTGCAGCAGCTTCTCGGCCTCACCCGGCTTGCACAGCCCGATGTTCTCGTACCAGTCGAGCTCGAGCGCGGAGGACAGGTCGTAGACCTCGGCAACACTCAGGTCGTCGGGGCCGAGCCCGGCCTGCTCGTACGCCTCGGCCGCAATCGAGTCGCGGAACGGCAGCTCGGGCGGACCGACCGCCGCCGCCGAGTCGGTGGCGAAGTTCGGCATCTCGATGACGGTGTTCGGAAAGCGCGGCGTGGCGGTCGAAACAGCGGCGACCCGAACCGGATCCGACGAGCCGCGCCGCTTGGCGAAGTCGGTGCTCGACAGCACCACCGCGGCGGCGCCGTCGGAGGTGGCGCAGATCTCCAGCAGCCGCAGGGGATCGGCCACCATCGGCGACCCCAGCACCTCCTCTTCGGTGACCTCCTTGCGGTACCGGGCGTTGGGGTTCTCGAGGCCGTGCTTGGCGTTCTTGACCTTGACCTTGGCGAAATCGGCATCGGTCGCCCCGTACACCTCCATGCGCCGTCGGGCGTAGAAGGCGAAGTACGTGGGGTTGGTGGCGCCGAGCAGCCGGAACCGCAGCCAGTCGGGGTCGTCGGGCCGGTCACCACCGGTCGGCGCCAGGAAGCCCTTGGGCGTCGTGTCGGCGCCGATCACCACGGCGACGTCGCACAGTCCGGCCAGGATGCGGTTTCGTGCGACGTCCAGCGCCGTCGCACCCGATGCGCACGCCGCGTAGGCCGACGTCACCTGCGCGCCCTGCCACCCAAGGGCCTGGGCGAACGTGGCGCCGGCCACGTAGCCCGGATAGCCGTTGCGCACGGTGTCGGCTCCCGACACGAACTGGATGTCGGTCCAGTCGAGCCCGGCGTCCTTCAACGCCTCCTGGGCGGCGACGACCCCGTACTCGACGAAGTT
>JAFAUA010000569.1 GCA_019243595.1 Acidimicrobiia bacterium | reverse complement strand
CGGATGCCCTCGTCGTGGTCGAGCGTCTCGCCGGTGAGGTTGCCGTCGGCGTCCTTGATCGGGACGGGAATCAGCTCTTTGGCGAAGTGGCCGCTGGTCGTCGCCTCGTGGGCTCGCCGGTGGCTCTCGATGGCGTATTCGTCCATGTCCTCGCGGCTGATCTTCCAGCGGTCGGCAAGGGTTTGGGCCACACGGAACTGCATCCAGAGGTTGCCGTCGATGACGTCGAGGAAGTCCTTGCTGAACGGGCCCACCCCGCCTTGGGCGTTCGACGCCATCGGGGCCCGGGTCATCGACTCGACGCCGCAGGCGATGGCGATGTCGTAGTGCCCGGCCTGCACGCCGGCGGCGACGAAGTGGAGCGCCTGCTGGCTGGAGCCGCACTGACGGTCGACGGTCGTGGCCGGCACCGCCCACGGGAGGCCCGCGGCAACCCACGCGTTGCGGGTGACGTTGCAACCCTGCTCACCGGCCTGGGTGATGCAGCCGCCGACGACGTCGTCGACCCGCTCGGGATCGACGCCGGTGCGGTTGAGCAGTTCTTTGAGCGTGTGCCCGAGGAGGTCGGTGGGATGCCAGCCGCTGAGTGCACCCTTGCGCTTGCCGAACGCGGTGCGGATGACGTCGACGATGACGGGTTCTTGGGGGTCCAGCGCGCTTGCCATTCCCTGACACGATAGTCAGGGAACTTTCCCGTTGACGCAGTTAGCAGACGCTTGGTATAGTTTGCACATGCCGATCACCGACATCACCAAAACCGCCGAGGAGCAGGTCCTCGGATACCTCGCCATCGCCCAGGAGCTCGTCGTCGACGGTGTCCACCGGGTGTCCGAGGCCGTCCAGCCCGTCCTCCCCGATGTCCCCCGTCCGTTCGCCTCCGAGGCAGCTGGTCTGCTCGACGAGGCCTTCACGTTCGCCGAGAAGCTGCTGCAGTCCGGCCATCAGTTCGCCGCCCGGCTCATCGAGGCCGCTGACAACACCCCCGACATCAAGCCCGCCGCTTCGACGTCGGCTGCGAAGGCGAGTGCCAAGTAAGGATCCCTGGCGGGATCAGCTCGAGGGGTTGGGGGCCTTCATTCGCAGTCAACGGCGACTGGCGAATCTCTCCCTGCGCCAACTGGCAGACCTCACCGAGGTCTCCAACCCCTACCTGAGCCAGATCGAGCGCGGCCTGCACGAGCCGTCGGTCCGGGTGTTGAAGTCCATCGCCCGCGCCCTGAACGTCTCGGCCGAAACCCTGCTCTCCCAAGCCGGCCTCCTCGAAGACGAGGAGGCCGCTGGCGCGTCCGAGTCCGATGGGGTCACCACTGAGGCGGCCATCCGCGCCGACCCGGCGTTGACCGAAGCCCAGAAGACGGCCCTCCTCGGCGTGTACCGCAGCTACCTGGCCGAGAACGGTTAGAGCGCGCCTTCCAGGTGGAGGAGGCGCTCCTTCACCTCCAGTCCCCCGCCGTAGCCACCCAGTCCCCCGCCGGTCGCGAGCACCCGGTGACAGGGGACGATCACGGGGATGGGGTTGGAGCCGAGGGCATTGCCCGCGGCCCGGTAGGCCTTGCGGTTGCCCGCCTTCGTCGCCATCTCCATGTAGGTGCTGGTGCCGCCGTAGGGGATCTTCGCCGTGTGCTTCAGGATCTCGTGGCGGAAGCCCTGGCCGGTGAGCGTCCAGTCGAGCTTGGCCTTGAAGTTCTTCAGGTGGCCTTCGAAGTACTCGTCGAGCTCGCGGCGGACGGCATCCAGCTTGGCCGGCGCCTCGAGGATCCTCGGTGACAGTCGGGTCGCCAGCTCGTCGAGCACGTCGGCCTCGTCCTCGGACGGGAAGCTCAGTCGCACCACCCCCTTGGGCGTCGATGCGACCAGGAGGTGACCGATCGGTGAGTCCACTTCCGCGTAGGCCACGTCGAGCAGGCCCTCGGCCTCGGCGCGCTGCGCCAGTCGTTCCAGCAGGTCGGCGTTCACGCTGGTCATGCCCACGTCTCCCTCAACTTCTTGACGCCTTCGTGCACGCTCCGCCGGGCGGCCGCCTCCGAACAACTGAGGAGCTTGGCGATGTCGCCGTACCCCAGGTCCTCAACGAACCGGTGCTGCACCGCCGCCTGCTGCTTCGGCGGCAGGCCGTCGACCAGCTTCCAAAGCGCCGGCTCCCCTTGCAGGGGGTCCGGCACCTCGACGGGGATCTCCGGCACCGTTTCGCTCGGCACCGGCCGCCGCTGCCTCGACCGGTGGCTGTCGATCGCCTTGCGGTGGGCGATCGTCAACACCCATCCCCGCAGGTTCCCGTCGTGCTGCAGCGTCGGGTACGCCCGCAAGGCCGAGATGAACGTCTCCTGCCAGCAGTCGTCGGCGTCGTGCTGGCCGACACTCGCCACCAAGAACCCGTGCACGGCCGGCCCGTGGTCGTCCACAAAGCGCTGAAACGGCGGCATCCCCACGGCAATAGAACGCTAGGCGCCGCTCCGGTGTGAGGTTCCCCCTCGCATTCTGAGGGTGGGAAACACCCCCTGACGTGTCGGTTTCCACCCTCAGAATGGGGCTTAGGGGCTCGTGCGGAGGGCTCCGGGGTCGTCGAGCCACCTGTTCAGCGCCACCGTGCGGGCGTTGCGCAGCGTCAGGACGTGGTCGATCGCTCGGCGGATGCGGCGCTGCTGGCCTGCGGTGACGGCGACCTGACGGAGGAGGAAGTCGGCCATCGAACCGTGGTCCTCTTCGGCGTAGGCGTGGACCTTGAAGTTCTCGACATCGAGGCCGTAGTGGTCCCGCATGCCCTCGTACATGAGCTTGGCGTAGCCGGTCGACGCCGCCCATCGCTCCCCCGCCCAGCCGAAGGCGGCGAGGCCCTCCTCGTAGGAGCGGCGCATGTAATAGAGCGACGTGAACACCATCCCGATCGACTCGGGCATGGCCCGGTACGACAACAGCTCCTCGTCGGTGATGCCGAGCATCTGGGCCCACTCGACCTTCATGTCGACGTGGTTGCGGTCGCCGGCGTAGCCGGTCTCGTCGGCCAGGTTCTGCAGCCAGTGGTCGAAGTGTTGGCTCGCACCCAACGTCAGGGCGTCGAGGTCGGGGGCGTTCGAGACCAGCGAGCCGAACTCCGAGGTCAGCCACTTGCCGAGGAAGTAGTACTCCTTCGCTAGGCGCTTGAGGAGGTCGACCGACAACGTGCCGTCGGCGACGCGCTCCCACACCAGGTTCTTCTCGGTGGCGATATCCGCTTGCAGCGCCTCGAGCCCGGCCATGAACTCGTCGACCGGCAGAGCCACGGCATCTTCGGCGGCAGAACCGCTCCGGATGTCCCTGAACTCACGCCGCTCCTCCACGGCGGCGAGTCTAGAATCGAAGGTGACACGAGCGTCAGGGAGGCGACAGCTGATGGACGTCGATCTGGTCGAGCTCGCCGGGCACCGGGGGAAGTTGGCGGAAGGCACCGCCGTCGATCCTGTGACCGCCGAGGTCATCCGGGGCGCGATGGAGACGGTGTGCTGGGAGATGGCGACCTACGTCAGCCGTACTGCCACCACCCCCATCCTCAATCAGTCCAACGAGCGCAACGGCTCGATCCTCGATGCCAAGGGCCGCCTCGCCGCGCTCAGCGTCGGCATCCCGCAGTTCATGCTGTCCAGCGCCCTGCCCATCCGCTTCGCCCTCGCCTATCTCGGTGAAGGGGAGTTCCACCCCGGCGACGTCTTCATCGGCAACGACCCGTACCACGGCGGCGGCCACCTCCCCGACTACAACGTCTACGCCCCCGTCTTCGCCGACGGCCGACTGATCCTGATCCCCTCCATCCAGTGCCACCACGGCGACACCGGCGGCGCCGTCCCCGGCGGCTACAACGTCACCGCCAACGACATCTGGGGCGAGGGCGTGCGCTGGCCGGTGATGAAGGTCATCGACCGCGGCAAGGAACGGCGGGACGTCCTCTACTCCCTCGCCACAAACAACCGCCTGCCCGGCTTCGTCGGCGACATTCGCGCTCAGATCGGCGCCGCCCAGCTGGCCGCGAGAAGGCTGAGCGAAATCATCGAGCGCTACGGCGCCGATACCGTCGAGGCGAGCGTCGACTACATGATCGACTACGCGGCCCGGCGCTTCCGCGAAGAGGTCAGCAAGTGGCCCGACGGCGTGTACGAGGGCGACGCCTACGTCGACCACGACCCCATCGGCCACCAGGACATCCACATCCATTA
>JAFAUA010000467.1 GCA_019243595.1 Acidimicrobiia bacterium | reverse complement strand
GGGTCGACAAGTTCGTGGGCGACGGGCTGCTCGCGGTGTTCGGAGCCCCGCGCAAGCTGAGCGATCACGCCGATCGCGCGCTCGCTGCGGCAGTAGCCATCGCCGATGTGGCGACTGGCGACCTCGAGATCGGGATCGGGCTCAATTCGGGCAGGGTCGTGGCCGGCAACGTCGGAGGGGCCGGCAGGCTCGAATTCAGCGTCATCGGCGACGTCGTGAACACCGCGGCCCGCGTCGAGGAGGCGACGCGCTCCACCGGGGATGTCATCCTCCTCGCCGAAGCGACCAGGGAGTCGTTGCGCGAAGCCTGGCTCTCGCTGGTCAGGCGCCGGGACTTTCCCCTGAAGGGCAAGGCGACACCCGTCGCCCTGTACGCGTACCCGGCCTGAGCGCGGTGACTAGGGACAGGTGCCGGCCACGTAACACTTCAGCGCGGGCTCGGCGAGGGCGAACGTCTGGCCGGCGAGGGGCCAGCCCGCCGTGAAGTCGTCATAGTCCTTACTGCCGTCGATGCCCGGGAACGAGGTCTGGAGGCAGACGTTCTTGTCGATTCGGGATGGGTCGGCGCCCTAACCCGGGTGGGTGAAGGCATCCATGACCAGCGCGAACACGGCGGCGTCGACGGCGAACTGGACGTGCTCGACGACCCGGCCGGGACACACGTCCTGCATGAGGATGTTGTCGGCGCCGTCGAGTACAGCCGTCGACGCGGGCTCGACCAGCTCGTCGGTCGAGCTGTAGAGCGACACGTAGGACACAGATCCCGGCGTCTCGTCGCCAGCGTTCAACGCGTTGAGGAAGTTCGATCCGGGCCTCATCTGGTAGCAGGAGGCACACCCGAAGCTGGCGTCGGCGGACAGGGTTCCGTGGTTGGGTGCCGCCATCATCACCAGATGGTCGACCTCACTCTGGAGGCTGGGCCACCACTTGATCGCCCACCGGGGCTCGAGCGGACCCTGACTGTGGCCGAGGATGTTGACCTTCTGGCCCGTCGCCCCGTACATGTACTTGACCGCGTAGACGACGTACTCGGCCGCCACCTGGATGTCACCGAGCGAGCGGTAGGGCAACGTCACCGTGCACACGTCGTAGCCCAGCTGCGGGAGCACCAAGGCGTAGTTGCCGCCCCAGTTCTCCTGGGCCGTCGCGAACGTCCCGTGGACGAGCAGCACGGGCTCGTGCTCGGGATGGGTGAAGCCGCCGGGGCACGAAAGCGCGGCCGCCAGCGTGCTGTCGGGCACGTCGTAGGCCGGCTCGGTGGCGGCCGATGCCCGAGGCAGGAGGTTGCCGACCGTCACGGCGAGGGCGACGGCCAGCGCAAGCCCGATGGGTCGACGGAGAGCGCGTTTCACGACGAAAAATTCGGCATCGAGGCTTCCCGTCCCTGCTAGAAGACGACGACCGAGCGTAGGACTTCGCCGCGTTCCATCTTTTCGAAGGCCTCCTCGACCTGGTCGATGCTGATGGTCTCGGAGACGAAGCCGTCGAGGTCGAGCTTGCCGCGCAGGTACAGGTCGATGAGCATCGGGAAGTCTCGAGAAGGCAGGCAGTCGCCGTACCACGACGACTTGAGCGCCCCGCCCCGGCCAAACAGCTCGATCAGCGGCAGCTCGACGGTCATGTCCGGGGACGGCACACCGACCTGCACCACGATCCCGGCCAGATCGCGGGCGAAGAACGCCTGCTTCCACGTCTCGGGTCGGCCGACGGCCTCGATCACGACGTCGGCCCCGTTGCCGTCGGTCAGGGACTTGATCGCCTCGACCGCATCGGTCGACGAGGCGTCGACGACGTCGGTAGCACCGAAACCCCGGGCCCACTCGAGCTTGCGGGGGTCGACGTCGACGGCGATGACCTTCCGGGCGCCCGCCAACGACGAGGCGGCGATCGCCGCGTTGCCGACGCCGCCGCACCCGATGACGGCGACGGTGTCCCCACGCGACACATCACCGGTGTTGGCGGCCGCACCGAAGCCGGCCATGACGCCGCAGCCGATGAGACCGGCGGCCTCGGGCCGAGCGGCGGGGTCGACCTTCACCGCCTGGCCGGCGGCGACCAGCGTCTTGTCGGCAAAGGCGCCGATCCCCAGGGCCGGCGACAGCGGCGTGCCGTCGAGCAGCGTCATCGGCTGCACGGCGTTCAGGCTGTCGAAGCAGTACCAGGGCCTTCCCCGGCGACAGGACCGGCAGACGCCACACGGCGCCCGCCACGCCAACACGACGTAGTCGCCCGGCTCCAGGCCGGTCACGCCCGGACCCACGGCCTCGACGGTTCCTGCCGCCTCGTGGCCCAACAGAAACGGGAAGTCGTCGTTGATGGCGCCCTCCCGGTAGTGGAGGTCGGTGTGGCAGACGCCGCACGCCTGCACCCGCACCAGCGCCTCGCCGGGCCCGGGGTCGGGCACCCGGATGGCCGCGATCTCCACCGGCTTGCCCTTGGCGACGGAGACGACCCCCCGTACCTCCTGCATGACGCGTCCCCTTAACTCAGCAGCCGGCGGGCGATGACGACCCGCTGGACCTGGTTGGTTCCCTCGTAGATCTGGGTGACCTTGGCGTCGCGGAAGTAGCGCTCCATCGGGAAGTCCTTGACGTACCCGTAGCCGCCCAGGAGTTGGATGGCGTTGGTCGTGACCTCCATCGCCGTGTCCGAAGCCATGCATTTGGCCATGGCACCGATCTTGGGGAGCTCGCCGTCCGGGTCACCCTCGTCGATAAGCGACGTGGCCCGGTACACCAGGCCGCGAGCAGCTTCGGTCTTCATCGCCATGTCGGCGAGCATGAACTGCAGGCCCTGCAGCTCGGCGATCGGCCGGCCGAACTGCTCCCGGCTCTTCACGTAGTCGACCGCATGATCGATCGCCCCCTGGGCGATGCCGACCGCCTGGGCACCGATCGTCGGCCGGCTGCGGTTCAGCGTGTTCATGGCGATCGAGAACCCCTCGCCCTCGTCACCGATGCGGTTCTCGACGGGGACACGAGCCCCCTCGAGGATCACTTCACCGGTGGGACTGCCGCGCACGCCGAGCTTGTCCTCCATCTTGCCGAACGTCAGCCCGAACTCGCGCTCGACGACGAAGCACGAGATCCCGCGGCTGCCGGCCTCGGGGTCGGTCTTGGCGAACACGATGTAGATGTCGCTGATGCCGGCGTTGGTGATCCAGGACTTCATCCCCGACAGCACATAGGAGTCGCCGTCGCGCACCGCCCGCGCTTGCATCGACGCCACGTCGGAGCCGGCTCCGGGTTCCGACAGGCAGTACGAGCCCTGCTTCTCACCCGACGCGATCAAGGGGACGTACCGCCGCTTGAGCTCGTCGGAGCCCCAGTTGAGGATGGGGATGGTCGCCAGCCGGGAGATGAGGATCGTCAGCGCCGTCGACGCGCAGACCCGGGCCAGCTCCTCGACCATGATGGCCTGGGTCGTGCTGTCGGCGCCTGAGCCGCCGTATTCGACGGGGATCCCGAGGGCCGGAAGCTCCATCGCCCGGCAGTCGGCGAAGTTGTCCCAGGAGTAGGTCGCAGTG
>JAFAUA010000435.1 GCA_019243595.1 Acidimicrobiia bacterium | reverse complement strand
TGAAGTTCGGCGTTGCTCTCGGCCGCCTGAACCCGGCGTTCTTCCTCGACGTCGTCGACGAAGCCGACCGCCTCGGCTACGAGTCGGTGTGGTTGCCGGAGCACCTGGTGTTCCCGGTGGAGATGAGCCGGTCGCCCTTCGGCGAAGACGAGCACCCGCCCGTGCCGCCGTCGACGCCAGTGTTCGACGCCTTCGCCTATCTGGGGTTCCTGGCGGGTCGCACATCACGGCTCTTGCTCGGCCCGCACGTCTACAACCTGGGTCTCCGCCATCCGTTCATCGCCGCGCGCGGCGTCCAAACGCTCGACATCGTCTCCGGCGGCCGTTTCCTCTTCGGGATTGGCGCCAGCTGGCTCGAGAGCGAGTGGGATGCCGTCGGCCTCGACTTCCACACGCGCGGACGCCGCGTCGACGAGGCGATCGAGGTGTGCAAGCGGTTGTGGACCGACGAGGTCGTCGAGCACCACGGCGAGTTCTTTGACTTCGGCCCGGTGATGTTCGAGCCCAAGCCCATTCAGAAGCCGCACCCGCCCGTGCTCGTCGGCGGCGAGTCGCCCGGCGCCCTCCGCCGTACCGCCCGTCACGGCGACGGCTGGATCGGCCTCGACCACACGCCCGAGTCGGTCGTCGAACCGATCAAGAGGCTGGCCGAGCTCCGCGGCGACGGCCCGCCGATCGAGATCGTCGTCGGCGGCAACGTGCAGTCACCGGACGACGTCAAGCGCTTCGAAGACGCCGGTGTCCACCGCTTGATCGTCTCCCCGTGGCGCAAGTCGCCCGAGGCGGTCGACGCTTTGAAGCGCTTCGCAGACACCGTCGGCGTCCACTCCTAGAACCTCTCCAAGCTCGATTTCGCGCCGCGCAAACAGGAACCAACGCCGCCTTCACCGAACCTTGAAGACGCCTTTCGGGGGAAGGGAACGCAATGGCACGGCGGGTGGTTCGAGCGGCGCTGGTAGTGATCATCACGGCCGTATCACTCGGCTTCACAACGATGACCTCGCCGGCGGCGCACGCCGCCGACACCATCACGCTGCAGCTGGAATTCAATCGGGCGTGTTATCACGTGACGGGGCCGCCCTTCGCGGGGTGGGGATGCCTCGGCGACTCGGCGGTGTCGCTCGATGGCACCTTCGTGGGTTACCCGCGCTACATCCCGATCGCGGGTTGCAACGGCGAGTGGAATCTCTACATCCCCGGCGTCAGCCCCGACGGTCTCTCCGGCACGATGACGTTCTGCGGTCAGACCGATCCCATTGAGGTGTCCGTTACCTATGGATCGGGTCGGTTCGCCGGATACACCGCGCCGCCTACACCGCAACCCGGGTACGTCCTCCGAGACATAGATCCGGGTGTGCATGTGCCCAGCAACCCGCTGTGCGGTGATGGATACCACCCGCTCGGAAGCTGTCCAGACCAGGGGACAAAGGTCGGGACTGGAATCGTGACGCTCACACTCACGAAGACGGGCTGAGCGGCGGTGCGCTCACAAAGGAGTCAACGATGAAGCAGCGCGCGTTGAGGCTGGCGTTGTCACTGGCACTCGCCGCCGGCAGCTTGATGGGGTATGCGGCGACCGCGCCGGCGGCACATGCTGACGACAGCATCACGCTCACCCTCAACCTGACGATCGTCTGCAATTCCAACCCTTCGTATATGGGCTACGGGCCGAGAGGGTTGTGCGATGCGACTACGGCGGTATCGACCGACGGGTCGTTCGTCGGCTTCAGCGCGCCCTTCCCAGCGGACTATCTATGCCAATGGTCCGCCGGGACCCTGCAGGGCGACAGCCTCGTAGGGACAGCGTGTTACACAACGGCGGATGGCGTCACCCAGATCGGAATCACCGGCGGGACCGGACGGTTCGCCGGTTACACCGCGCCGCCGACCCCACAGCCGCTGTTTAAGGTCACGGGTGCTGGTGTCCCCGACAATCCAGTGTGCGGATGGCGCGCACCAATTGCCCAGTGCCCGTGGGCCGAGATTGGGACTGGTGTCGTCACCCTCACACTTACGAAACCGGCGCCTTAGTCAACTGCGGCTCTGAAGGAAGGCGGTGGGCCGGGCTGCCCGGTCACCCTCCTCGTGAAGCCGTGCACAAGGCGGCGATGGGAGGGGACGAGCGACGAAGCGCCGACCTCCCTCAGAGCCGCAAATTGCAGGCTCGA
>JAFAUA010000316.1 GCA_019243595.1 Acidimicrobiia bacterium | reverse complement strand
GCTTCGGCGCACGCCCGGGCGTAGGCGAGAAGCGCCTCGTCGGCGTCGACCAGGCTGTTCTCGCCGAGGAAGTCCTGCCACGACCCGTGGATCCAGGCGCAGTACCGGCAGCCGTTGACCTCGGTGACGGCGAGGATGACGCGCTCGCGCGTGCGGGGATCCAGGGGTTGGCCGGGAAGGTAGGAGCGCAGCAGCCCCGGCAGGTTCTTGCCGAGCTCGGCGATCCAGGGCAACAGGGCCAACGGCGTCGCCGTCCGCCTCGGGAAGGGGTCGCGCCGGTCCACCGCGCTAGAGGCTACGGGGTCTCAGTCGTCATCTGCCGCTTTCAGCGCCGTGGCGATGGGCGCAGGCAGCGTCCACTCGTCCTCGGGCAGATGGTGCTCGCGGGTCCACGCCACCGTCAGGGGATCGCTGCCGGCCAGCGCCAGCATGTCGGCCCCCAGCTTCGGATGCTGGAGGTAGAGGCCGACCCTGCGGGTGAAGCCCTTGCCCTCGGTCCACGCCGCGGCCATGTCGCGGCCGGCGGCGCTGCCCGCCAGGGTGGCGATGACCCGGCCGTAGGTCCCAAGCCGGGCGGTGACTTTGCCGACGTCGTGGAGGAGCGCGGCGGCGAGGACCGGTCTGGTCGCCTCGTTGTCGAGCCGACGTTCGACATCGCGGGCGACGCCGACTGCGTGGCGCCGATCGGCACCGCTCATGCGCCGCCACAGCTTCAGCTCGTCGTCACCGAGCACCGACGCGACCCAGTCCTCGTTCTCCTGCGACGGCCCGCCGGGCCGCAAGGAACCGAAGAACCGCTTGGTCAGGTGACCGATCCTCAAAGGAAGTGCAGCCAGTGATCGACGAAGTAGTTGAGAAACGAGCTCAAAAACCGCGGCAGCAGGAAGACGAGGATGAGCAGGATCCCCATCGAGTACTGGCGGAACCTGAGGTAGTGGGGCCACCAAGCCCGGGGCAGCAGGCGCTCGATCACTGCTGACCCGTCGAGGGGCGGTATCGGAATCAGGTTGAAGACGGCGAGCAGCAGGTTGCCGAGCCCGAAGGCGAGCAGCGCCATGTGCGGGAGGTCGCCGTCGACGAACGGGTTCCCCGACCCGAAGCCGACCTTCTGGATCGCAAGCGTCGACGCGACCAACAGGAGGATGTTGAGCGCCGGTCCGGCGAGACTCACCAGCACGCCTTGATCCCGTGGGTTCCGGAGGTTGCGCAGGTTGACGGGGACCGGCTTGGCGTAGCCGAAGGCGCGGTGGGTCGTCAGCAGGAGCAATGCCGGGAGGATGATCGTGCCGAACGGGTCGACGTGGGCGATGGGATTGAGCGTGAGTCGCCCGGCCCGTTTCGCGGTGTCGTCGCCGAAGGCGAGCGCCACCCAGCCGTGGGAGACCTCGTGCAGGATGATCGACGGCACGAGCACCGCGTAGAAGACGAGGTCGAAGCGCGTGATGTTCATCGGCGCTCGGTCATCGGCCTGACGCCGCCGGCGTCAGCGCTTCGAGGCGCAGTCGATGCAGCGGCGGGCGGCCGGCTTGGCCTCGAGGCGAGCGGGCGAGATCGGCTGGCCGCAGTTCTCGCAGACGCCGTACGTGCCGGCCTCGAACTTCGCCAGCGCGTTCTCGACTTCGTCGAGCGTCTCCTTCAACGACTGGGCGACCGCCTCGGCTTCGCCGCGCTCCGCAGTGACCTGACTGGAGTCGGCGAAGTTCTGGTCGTAGTCGAGTCCACCGTTCTCGCCAAAGCCGAGTTCGGCCAACTGGGCACGCAGGCTCGCCCGCTCCTCTTCCAAGGAGACGCGCATATCAGCCTGTACTGCGTCACTCGGCATCCCCACAGGCTACCTGCGTTTGGAAACCTTGGCGCGCGGGTGCGCCTCGTCGTAGACCTGCCGGAGCCGCTCCGTGGAAACCCGTGTGTACACCTGCGTCGTCGAAATCGAGGCGTGTCCGAGCAGCTCCTGCACGGCCCGGATGTCCGCGCCGCGGTCGAGCATGTGGGTGGCGCACGAGTGGCGCAGGACGTGCGGTGTGAGCCGGTTGCCGAGACCGACCTTCTCCCCGTAGCGACGCACGATCCCCCATGCCCCTTGGCGCGAGAGGCGGCCGCCACGCGCGTTCAGGAACACGGCCTCTGCGTCGCCGCGCCGGGCCCAGCGCTCCGGGGCGAGCGCACCGCGCCCTGACTGTGAGAGCCACGCGCTCAGCGCCTCGCTGGCGAAGCGGCCCACGGGAACGACGCGTTCCTTCGATCCTTTGCCGTAGGCGCGCAACAAACCTTCGTCGAGGGACACGTCAGTGAGCGAGAGGCCGATCAGCTCGGAGATGCGCAGGCCCGTCCCGTAGAGGACCTCGAGGATCGCCCGGTCGCGGCGGGCGACGGCGTTCTCACCCACGACCGCGCCGAGCAGGCGCTCGACCTCCTCCTCGGACAGTGCCTTCGGGAGCCCCTGCGGCACGCGGGGCACGCCGACATCGCCTGCGGGGTCGCTGCCCGAATACCCCTCCTCGACGAGGAAGCGGTGCAGTGACCGCACGGCGACGAGGCCGCGAGCCACCGATGCCGGTGCCCGGCCCGCCGCCCGCTGGTATGCGAGGTAGTCCTGCACCATCGCCTCATCGACGTCGGCCAGCGCCGCACCGCGGCCGTGCACGAACTCGACGTACGCCGTCAGGTCCCGTCGGTAGGCGGCGAGGGTGTTCGCCGACCGGCCGCGCTCGACCGCCAGCCACGAGAGGTATTCCTCCACTGAGGCGGGTAGCTCCACGGCGCTGCGGCCCATCGGTGCATCATGGCGCGCAGATGGACACCAACGGCGCACAGCCAATGTCGCCCGAGCAGCTCCGGGAAGCGGTCTCGAGGCTGCGCTGGCACCACACGATGGACCTCGGCCACGGCGTGGTCACACCCGGCGGTGACGCCACGCTCGAGAAGCTGGGGAAGCTCGGGCTACCCGGCTCGCTGGTCGGCAAGACCGTGCTCGACATCGGCGCGTGGGACGGCTTCTTCTCCTTCGAGGCCGAGCGGCGCGGTGCGTCGCGGGTCGTGGCCATGGACTATCACTGCTGGTTGCGGTCCGACGGGCACCCGTCGAAGGCCGGGTTCGAGCTCGCCCGCCGAGTGCTCGGGTCGTCGGTGGAGGACGTCACCCTCGACGTCATGGAGCTCGGCCCCGATCACCTCGGCATGTTCGACGTCGTGCTCTTTCTCGGTGTGCTGTACCACGTGCGCCATCCGCTGCTGGCCCTCGAGCGCGTCTTCAGCGTCACGTCCGATCTGTTGATCCTGGAGACGGAGGTCGCGCGCATCGGCACGCGCCGCCCGATGCTCGTCTTCCTGCCCGGCGACGAGCTCGGCGGCGATCCGACGAACTGGTGGACACCGAACGAGGCCGCCGTCGTCGCCATGCTGCGGGACGTCGGATTCCGCGAAGTCCGCGTCGTGACGTCACGCCCACCGGCTATCTCCGCCGTGCGCGAGGTGCGCCGCCTGTGGCGCGCCTACCGCGCCGACGACCCCGCACCGGTCACCACCGCCCAGGGCGACCGTATCGTCGTCCACGCCCGCCGGTGAATCCCTTCGTCTCCGTTGTCGTTCCCACGCGGGATCGCATGCCGCTGCTGCGTGAGGCGGTGGCCAGCGTTCTCGCCCAGGAGCACGTCGAGTGGGAGCTCCTCGTCGTCGACGACGCCTCCTCGGATGGCACGTCGGCATGGGTCGAGAGCGTCGGCGACGAACGAGTGCGCTCGATCCGCCTCGACGCACACGTCGAACGCTCGGCAGCCCGCAACCGAGGGTTCGCTGCGGCGACGGCGCCAACCGTGCTCTTCCTCGACGACGACGACCGCCTCCGCCCTTCGGCGCTGGGCAACCTGTCATCGGCTCTGGACGGCTCACCGCTGGCGGTCGCCGCCTTCGGCGCGAAGGAGGTCTTCGACGGCACAGGCCATCGCAAGCGCATACCCCACTCACGTCTGCGCTTGGTGCGACCCGTGTGGGACGAGCTGATGGCAGGCTGGTTCTTCGTCAGCGGGCAGGTGCTGCTGCGCACAGAGGCAGTGCGCGCCGTCGGCGGCTGGGACGAGAGCCTCGTCGTCGCCGAGGACCAGGACCTCTGGCTACGAGCGGTCGGTCAGAGCCCCGTGGTTCTGGTGCCGCATGTCGTGCTCGAGCAACGGACCCGTTCTGAAGGCGTGGACGCCGACGCTCAAGAAGAAGAGGTGCGGGCGCGTATTGTCGACGAGCTTCCGGGAGCTGATCGCGACAGAGCGGAGAGTCTGATCCAGGCCCGCCGCCACCTCCGAGCCGCCGGCCACGCGTTCCAGAACGAGCGCTTCGGCGACGCACGGACGGAGCTCATCGCCGCAACGCGGTCCGCACCGTCGCTGCTCCGCTCCCCGATCTGGGGTCCGCAACTCGTGCTGAGCACGGCGAAGGCAGCCGCCGCATCACTCCTCCCCGGCACCACCGGCGCCCGAGCCCGCCACGCCATCAAAGCAATACGAACCCGCGCCGGCCGCAACCCCATCGAGCCCCTCCCGCCGACGCAGTCGGGGACTCCTGACTAAGGCCCGCCGCAGACCGCTCAATCTCCGGTGCGGGCACAGTGCCCACCCGCGGTGTTCGCGCGATCGGCGGTGAAATAGCCCACTGATCGCGCAAACACTCGACAGGTTGCGCGGGCGCTGGTTTCTGCCGCTGCTACGCGATGGCAACCAGGAGCCAAAGAACTGCCACTACAACGGCGAATGCAGTGGCGGCAGCGAGGACCCAAGGGAGCATCTCGCGGACGACCGCCCGACGCGAGTGCGTTGCGGGGGGATGCCGTGCCCAGCGGGCGAGCGCTCCGTAACCCTCGATGATTCCCTCGATCGTGTAGGGGCTGTGGCGCCTCGCTGGAAGCACGGGGCCACGGTCGATGTCGATCCGCGTTCCGCCCTCGTCGGACCGAGTTCGGCGACCCCGACGACGGCCCATCGACCCCACGGATGAAGCGTAGGACCTGTCGAAAGAGAAAGGGCCGGGGCGGCTGCCCCGGCTTACTTCCACGGACGCCTCGTCAAGAGTCCGTTCGTGTTTGTACCCGGCGATCAACCCAGATAACCGTTGCAAGCGCTACGGCCAGATGCGGGCGTGGCGAGGCCCGTAGATGGCCCGGATGTGCTCGAGGTCAATCCCGTCCTCGGACCGCACCTGGGGCACGAACATCGATGCCAGGTCCTCGTAACGGCCCTGTTCGACCCGCTGCGAGTCAAGATAGAGACGGCCGTTGCGCACACCGTTGACGATGCCGTGGACGGTCGCGAAGAACTCGATCCTGCCCCCGTAGCCGAGGACTTCGACCGTCACCGCTTTCCCCGCCATGGCCTTCATCGCGGTCTCGAGTGTGACCTCGCGATTGCGCCCGAAACGGCGAGCGCCAATGACGACGAGAACGATGACGAGCAGGAAGAGGAAGAAGATGAGCGCGTCCAGGGCGTCAGGATCGCACGTCGTCGGCCCGTAACCTCCGGCGGGTGCGCAGTGTGGCTGTCGGGTCCTACAACGTCCATTGGGGGCGTCGGCCGGGGTCGCCTCGGAAATGCGAGCCGTTCGACGTCGTCGACGCGTGCCGGCGACTGGATGTCGACATCCTGGCGATGCAGGAGGTGTGGCGGCCGGACGGAGGACCCAGTGTCGCCGACGAGGTCGCCGCCGCGCTCGGCTACGAGGTGCACCACGCGTGGACGGCGAGGGCGATCGTGAAGCCGAAGTGCCAGATCGTGGGCCGCACCGGCGGGAGCGAGGGCGATGGAGACTGGGGTCAGGCCCTGCTGACGCGCGTCCCCACGGGACCCGTGACCGAGCAGCGTCTGTCGGGCTTTCTCATGGACGCGACCGACCGGACTGTCCTGAAGACCGAGGTCGACCTCGACGGCACGACCCTCACCGTGTGTGGGTCACATCTCCCCCATCTCGAGCACATGTCGCCGCTGCTGCGGTGGCGGCTCCGCGACGTCATTCCCGAGAGACACGAGCCGGCGGTCCTCATGGGTGACTTCAACATGTGGCGATGGGTCGCCCGCTTCGTCGCCCCCGGGTGGAAGGACACCGTGCGCGGTGCGACCTGGCCCGCGCACCGCTTCCCTGTGTTCCAGATCGACCACATGCTGGCGACGCCACCCATGTTGGCGACCGACGCCGAAGTGGTGCACACCGGCAAGTCGGATCACCTCCCGATCCGAGCCCGCCTCTCGCTCAGATAGCCGCTAGCTCCACTCCGCGCCGTGGCCGAGGAACAGCGTCGTCTCGTCGACGAAGCACAGCCGGTTGCCGTCGGGGTCGAGGCAGTAGAAGGAGCGCTCGCCCCAGGGACGGCTGTCGATCTCCGACACGATCGCCGCTCCGGCGTCGACAGCCCGTGCGTACACCGCCTCCAGCTCGCCGGTGGCCAGGTACACGTTCTCCGGCGTTGGGGTGACCTCGCGCCCTTCGGAGCCCCAATCGATGACAGCGACGATCACGTCGCCGCAGTGGAAGTACACCCGGCTCGGAACGGTGTCGTCGGCGTCGACGCCGAGGACCTGCTGGTAGAAGACGCGTGACTTGGCGATGCGCGACGCAGGCACCGCGATCCGAAATACCCCCCCAGTCAGCCTCCCAACGCGCCGAGGGGATCGACGTACTCCGAACTCATCGCCGCGGCGACAGCAGGATTGGTCACCTGCCCCCCAACGGTGTTGACGCCGAGGGCCAGGGCGGCGTCGTTGGACACGGCGCCCCGCACGCCCGCCGACGCTACTTCCACGACATACGGAAGCGTGGCGTTGGTCAACGCATAGGTCGACGTCCGCGGCACCGACGCGGGCACGTTGCCGACCGCATAGTGGATGACGTCGTGGACCACGTAGGTCGGGTCGGCGTGGGTCGTCTCGTGCGTGGTCTCGATGCAGCCGCCCTGGTCGACGGCGACGTCGACAATGACCGACCCGCGCTTCATTCCCCGCACCATCTCGTCGGTGACGAGGACCGGTGCCCGTCCGCCGGGGACGAGCACGGCGCCGATCACCAGGTCGGCGTCGGCGACCGCCCGCTCGACGGCGCCCCG
>JAFAUA010000325.1 GCA_019243595.1 Acidimicrobiia bacterium | reverse complement strand
CGACCACCGCGAGGTGTGGGAGCACGCCAGCCCGTTCACCGCCGAGGAGATCCGTTCGCTCGACCGCTTCTGCGCCGAGCGCCACGTCGAGCTCGTCCCCAACCAGAACTGCTTCGGGCACATGGGGCGCTGGCTGAAGCACGAGCGGTACCGGCCGCTGGCGATGTTCCCAGACGGGTGGACCCAGCGCGGCCGCTGGCGAGCACCGACGACGATCGATCCGGCCAACCCCGGATCGCTGCCGCTCGTTCAGGGACTGCTCGCCGAGTTGCTTCCGAACTTCACCAGCCGGCGGGTCAACGTCGGCTTGGACGAGCCGTTCGAGATGCCGCCCGAACGCGTCGACGAGTACCGCGCGTGGATCTCGACGATGCGAGCTCTCCCCGAACTCGATGGCCGGGAGATGCTGATGTGGGGCGACATCGTCGCGGAGCGGCCGCACCTGATCGGTGAGCTGCCCGACGGCGTGACCGTCTGCGAGTGGGGCTACGAGGACTGGCATCCCTTCGATACCAGGACGCGCGCTCTCGCTGAGGCGGGCCGGCCGTTCTGGGTCTGCCCGGGCACGTCGAGCTGGCTCACGATCCTCGGGCGGACGACGAACATGAAGGGCAACTGCGTCATCGCGGCCGAGTCGGCACGGGACCACGGCGCCGCCGGCTGGCTCAACACCGACTGGGGCGACATGGGCCACCTGCAGTACCTGCCGGTGAGCGAGCCCGGCTTCGCCTACGGCGCCGCGGTGTCGTGGCGCCTCGACGGCAACAGAGACATCGATCTGGCCGCCGCCCTCGATGTCCACTGCTTCGACGATCCGGCCGGCGAGCTCGGCGCCGCTCTCCTCGCGTTGGGCGACGCCTACCTCGGCATCGTCCCCAAGATCTGGAACATGTCGGTGCTGACGATGCACCTGTACTGGCCGCAGCTGCAGCTGGGGCGCACGTTCAGCGAAGGGCTGACCATCGACGACCTCCTCGGCGTCGAGGCCGGGCTGGTCGACGCGGTCGACGCACTCGCGCGGGCGCAGCCCCGCCGCGACGACGGTGCTCTCATCGTCGACGAGCTGCGGGCCGGCGCCGCCCTGGTGGGCCTGCTGTGCCGAGACGCGCGGGCCCGGCTGGAGGTCGACGGCTGGCTGCCGTCGGTTGCCGAGGCCCGCCGCCTCGTTTTGGCCGCCGACCTCGAACCGCTTATCGACACCCACCGCCGTGTGTGGTTGGCCCGGAACCGCCCTGGCGGGCTCGACGACAGCGTGAGCTGGCTGGACCACCTCCTCGACTGCTACCGGACGGGCACCACGGAGCGCGCGTGGGGCGGCTGGTAGCGGCGTCGCGAGGGCCGAAAGCAGGTACCGTACGGACATGGCGAGCGTCCTGATCGTCGACGACGATCCCGTCGTGCGGCGAATGCTCCAACTGAGCTTCGAATCCGAGGGGTTCGACGTCCTCACGGCGGGCGACGGCCTCGAGGGTCTGGAATCGATGCGCTCGAGTAAGCCGAACGTCGTCGTCCTCGACATCATGATGCCCAAGCTCGACGGCTTGAAGGTGATGCGTGAGCTCCAGGGCGACGATTCCCTCCGGGGCACGCCGGTCATCCTGTTGTCGGCCAAGGCCACGTCGCTCGACATCGAGCTCGGCCTCAAGGCGGGCGCCGCCGACTACGTCACCAAGCCGTGCGATCCGATCGAGTTGGTCGAGCGGGTGCGCAGCCTCCTCGCCAAGACGGGCTGACACAGACCCTGCCCTATCCTGGCCCCCGCACGTGGTGGCCGTAGCTCAGTTTGGTTAGAGCGCCAGGTTGTGGCCCTGGAGGTCGGGGGTTCAAGTCCCCTCGGTCACCCTCAGTCCGAGACATCGGCGAGCCGAGCACCGACGTGTCGGCTCCGCCGTGCGGGGTAGCACGGTGGAATGAACCCGCCGACCATCGGCGTCGAGGAGGAGTTCTTCCTCGTCGACGCCGAGGGGCTCCCCACGCCCGTGTCAGGCGCGGTACTCGAACAGCTCGGCGACGGCGCGTCGGAGCACGCGCACCACGAGCTGCAGCGTTCACAGATCGAGACAGACACCGAGGTGTGCGGGATGCTCACCGAGGTAGAGGCCGAGCTTCGGCGGTGCCGACGAGACGTCGTCAAAGCAGCGGAGGCAGTGGGCGCGCGCGTGGCATCGAGCGGCTCGCTGCCGACAGGCCCGCCGGCGCAGCCCCAGGTGACGCCGAAGCGCCCCTACATCGAGCTTGAACGTGATTACCAGCAACTGACACGCGAGCAGCATGTCTGCGGGTGCCACGTGCACGTCGGCATCGACGACCCTGAGCTGGCAATAGACGTTCTGAATCGGAGCCGGCAGTGGCTGCCCGCGGTCCGTGCCCTGAGCACCAACTCGCCGTTCTGGGGTGGCGTCGACACTGGTTACGCCTCGTACCGACACGAGGTCTGGAGTCGCTGGCCGATCTCGGGAATTCCTGAGCCGTTCGCTTCCCGGGCCGATTACGACGATGCCGTCAGCGTCCTGGTCAGGACGGGCGCTGTCGATGCGCCGGGCCGTCTCTACTGGGATGTCCGGCCGTCGGCTCGGTACCCGACGCTGGAGTTCCGGGTCGCCGACGCGTGCCTCACCGTCGACGGCACTCTCGTGATCGCCGGTCTCATCCGCGCCCTCGCCATGACGTGCTCCGACGACGCCCGCCGCGGGTTGCCCTTGCCCGCCCGCCGTCACGAGCTCATCCGAGCAGCCGCGTGGCGAGCAGCGCGCTACGGGCTCGGTGCAGACCTCATCGACGTCACCAAGCGACTAGCCGCTCCGGCGCGCGACGTGGTCGAGGGCGTGCTTGCCTACGTGCGACCGGCGCTCGAGACCACCGGAGACTGGCACCTCGTGTCAGGCGGCGTTGCGCGGATGTTCGACCACGGCACCGGCGCGGTCCGTCAGCGGGAAGCCTTCAACGCGCGCGGCAGCGTGGAAGGTGTGGTCGACTTCATCGTCGAGCAGACCGCAGTGTGACTCATTCCCGCTTGGCGGGGCCGACGGGGCGACCCCAGTACCATCAAGCGCCTGCGCCTCTAGCTCAATGGCAGAGCAACGGACTCTTAATCCGCAGGTTCAGGGTTCGAATCCCTGGGGGCGCACCACAAAACCGCAGGTCAGACGCCTAACGCGCTCGGGCCTTGACCCTCGATCCCGCGGCGATCCCGCGAGCATCCCGCGCGGCGAGCGGCGTCACGCGTGAAGGAGCGGCCAACGAGCGATCCCTGTAGGCACTCAGGAGGGCGGCAGCGTCGTCGAGGTCGTCCGCAGACACGTGTCCATACACGTCGATGCTGAACGCTGCCGACGCGTGTCCCATGAAGCTCTTGAGGACGACCGCGGGCACGCCCGAATTGGCGAGCGCCTTGCCGGCTGAGTGACGGAGTGCGTGGATCGGGAGGTCGACGCCGGTGGCCTCACACGCCTTGTCCCACACACGGCGGCGCCACCATGAGTATCTGAGCGGCGCGCCACGCGGTCCGACGAAAACGAGCGTCGTTGGTGAGCTCGGGATGGAGCCCAGGTGTGCCTCGAGCGGCTCGACCATGTGGTCGAGGATCGGGACCGTCCGCGGCTTGCCAGACTTGGGCGTGCCGAACGTGAGCACGCCGCCGATCTCCACCAGGTTCTCGCGGACCAGGAGCCTGCCCCCCAGGAGATCGACGCTGCGCCGCCTCAGAGCCGCCAGTTCGCCCCAACGGAGCCCCTCGTAGCCCATGAGCCGCACCGCCAGGGGATACGGCTCAGGACAGGCGTCTGCGAGCGTCTCGATCATCGCCGGCTCCAACCAGGGCCGCTCCCGCTTCTCGATGCCCGGGAGCGTCACGCCCCGAGCCGGATTGGCAGCGATGACGCCGTCGCGGGCAGCCAGGTCGAGGGCCGATGCCAGGACGACATGCGCTTGCCGGATGCGGCTGGCCGACAGCCCTTCCGCCGCCATTACCGACACCCAGCTCTGGACGTCGGAAAACCGGAGCCGGTTCAGGCGGACCTGGCCCAGCGCGGGCAGGATCCGCGAGGTGATGAGGTTCTCGTAGCTGTGCGCTGTCTTGGGCTTCAGCGTCGGCGCGTGGACCGAGAACCAGCGCCCAACCACTTGAGCGACGGTCTTCAGTCCGTCCGCCGGCGCCGGCACAGCGAGACCGCGCAAGAGATCGGCGTCGACGAGTTTGCCGAAGTTCTCAGCGTCGACCTTGCGCGCGAAGCTCTTCGAGCGCTCCTGGCGTGTGATCGCATCCCGCCAGCAGCACTCGTAACGCTTCGATCCGTTCGCAAGAATTCGCCGCCGGACGTAGGCCACGCAGTCAGGGTAAGCCCGCGGGTCAAGTGCCAGCGCGCATCAATTGACGGGTCGCGCCCAAGAGTGACCGTGACTGTCCGTACCTGTTTGCCGGCATTGGCGCTTCCTTCCCCACTCGTACCTGCACGGTCCTTTTCAAGCGTCACCTCGGAGGGTCTTCATCGCGGATCCCCGTCGGAAACGGACCGACTCCGATCGGGCACGGTTGACGGCGATACGCGCGTCAATGCTCGCGGGCGCAGCGTGCCACGCACCGGCACCTCGGGGGCGCGGCTCGAGCAGCCATCAAGAACGGTCCCACTGCCGGCGGTCAGGGATCACAGTGGTATGCGATCCGCGCGTTGTTCTGGGACGCGCGGGGGCGCGCGACATGCCACTCGCCACTAGCCCAGCAGGCGTGTACTGGATCTACCTTTGGGCAAAGTCGGTGTGCGACGCGCTCAAGGGTTGAAGATCAGCGAGATGCTCTCTCCGTCGGCGAGTTCTCGCCACTCGCGTTGCGCAGTGCGAAGCCGCGATGCCAGCGCCTCGCCGACTTGACCGGCGTCGGGCGGGGCGTGCTCGGTTCCATCAGCGCTTCCTCTCGCAAACGCCGTCCAGTCCGCGACGACCCTCTCTGCGTCGAGAAGGCCTTCGAGATCGGCGCCTGGGTCTTCGGTGAGCGGCTTCGCGCCCCGCACGAGTGTCGCTTCGTTGGCAACGAGCGCGACGTCGACGCCGGCGTCGACGAGGCCCCAGAACCCGTGTCGCATGCCGAGCGCGTCTTCTACGACGAGATGCATCAGGTCATGGGGCAGGGCGTCGCCGTACGTCGGAAAGTCCCAACCCGTGGACGACCCGTCCTCTCGCTGGACATACACGCGGTCGCGTTGCCCACGCTTGCGTACGAAGGTCACTCGGAGCACGGCCGCGATCTTGCCCGACGCCGGCGAACGCGTTCAGCACCACGCCGCCACCAGGAGCGCACAGACGAGCAGAACCAGCGCTCTGCATTACGCGTGAGCGTCCCCGAGCCGCTGGATCCTCGGCGCCGGGCAGTGTCCTCGAAAGTGCCACTCAGGGACGCTCGTGCGCCAGGGCCGCGTTGGTGTCGGGATGGAACGCGCCATAGCTGCCGCTCCGCGCTTCGTCATCGAGTTCAGGGCGCGCCGCCAGTACACCGACGTCGCGGACGTGTCTTCTCTGTACTCACCAGTCGTCACCGCACCGGCGACCCGAGCGAGCGATCTGTGCTTCTGAACTTCAGCAAGCAGTTCTCGACGAGTTCGCTCTCTGATAGGCGCCGACGAGCCGGCGGTATGGGGCGCCTGCAGCCGTGTCGCGGCGCTCGACATTCTGGGCGACGTCGGTGCGAACAGCCAGCTCCAGGGCCAAATGCCCTTCAACCCGTCTATGAGCAGCATCAGCGATCCATGAAGGCTTCGTAATTCCTGCTCCGTGCGTCTCCCGGCCACTTGGGATCAAGACCCCGGGCGGGAGAACCCAGTGGCCGATGTCGGTCACGCCCAGGCACGCCGTCGTGTGAGCAGCCACACGATGGCCAAGATGATGAGGAAGAACAGCACGGGGTGAACCGTGAGGCCAAGGGCCACAGCGACGATGGTGATGAGCACCGCCAAGACCACGTCTCGAACCATTGAAGAACCCGCCCTTTCAGTTGCCTTCGCCACGCGTACCCCGAAGGACGAGCGGTCACCCTCAAGTGCGGTCCTGCCTCTACGTGATGATCGCCTCGACCGCGTCAGGGTCATTGGGCGTTATCACGGGCCGAACCCGTCGACCAACATCGAGTTCGAGAGCCGTGTCCTTCGACGGTCGGCTGGGGTCGAGGTTGTACCAGTGAACGAAGTCGCCCGAGCCCCAGATGCGCCACCGTCCTCGGATGCCGGTCAGCGGTCGTCTGGTGACGTTTCTAATCGCGGCGTAGGGGATCGTCTTGTGGCCCCACGGGTAGTACCAGCGGATGACCACGCCGCTGTCGTCGCAGGTGATGCGGCCGTCGTCGTAGAGCACGGTGTCATGGTGGCACCCATCCGCTTATGACGAGGTGGCCGCGCGCCGCCCGCGGTGTTCAGGGCCGCGATCGACCAGGTGGCGGCCCCAGGAGGTGTCGACGCCGGCGAGGATCTGCCGACATCGCCCACAGGTCGCATCTCCGGCGCTCGGGGTTGTGCCCGCCTGACCACAGAGTGTCCGGCCGCCGGCGGGCCGCAGATAGTGGCGCACCGCCGAGACCGTCACGGCCACCGACGGGGTCGCCAACGCCTGCGTAGGCCGCACGCCATTTCCAGAGGCCATCGCTGTCTGGTTCATCTGGGTCACTCCGACCGCTCGTGTCCGTCTGTTGTTCTACGGGCCGGCTGTCCGAAACGCGCGGGTGGTTCGCCAAATAATCCCGTTGTGCGGCGTCGTCACCGTTTGGGAGGACTAGGCATACATTGCGCTAAGGCGCGCCCTCCGAGCGGGTGGCACGCCGTGGCCGTCACCGTTCGTTCTTCGGCGCCTGAGTGCTGGCGTCGCGAACGCCCACACACGCTCTTCAGGCGCCCGCCGAGCCCCACCACCCGCGCTGCGACGGTCACGCCGGGTACGCCTCGCTGCCCTAAGAGTTCGACCGACCTCTCTGGATGCGAGCGCCGCGAGCACGCAGACGCCGGTGATCATTTCGTCCCGGACGCCGGCTCGCCGCGCGTCATCCAGTGCCTCTGAGGATGACCGCTGGGTCGACAGGTTCCGCGCCTTGGCGTTCGGCCTCCTGCGGCACCGAGCGACCAGGCGATCCCTAGTCGAAGGGAACGGTGACCGGACCCGGCAGGGGTTGGTAGATCGCGAAGAAGTCTCGGTCGTCCCGGACCAGGTACCTGTGGGGCGACTGCATCGGGTTGGGCCCGACCATCGTCGGGACGAGATCGGGTTTGTGGGTGTAGGTGACGAGCGTGTGCCACTCAGGGTTGATGTCGAGCTCCATCGCTCGCACAGCGCCGACATGCTG
>JAFAUA010000315.1 GCA_019243595.1 Acidimicrobiia bacterium | reverse complement strand
GGCGCTGCACTCGCTGATCTCGTCGCAGTTCCCGCGCGACTTCCTCGGCATCGTCGGCTTCAGCGAGGTGGCCCGGGAGCTCAAGCCCGAGCAGCTGCCCGAGGTGTCGTGGGACTTCGTCTACGACACCAATATGCAGCACGCCTTCCTGCTCAGCCGGCGCATGCTCGCCCGCCAGACCGGTACCAAGCAGATCATCATGGTCACCGACGGCGAGCCCACTGCCCACCTGCTGCCGGGCGGCGAGGTGTTCTTCAACTACCCGCCGGTGCGCGAGACGGTGGAGGCGACGCTCAAGGAAGTCGCCCGCTGCACGCGGGAAGACATCCGCATCAACACATTCATGCTCGACGCCAACAGCTACCTGCAGAACTTCATCGAGCAGCTGACCCGCATGAACCGGGGGAGGGCCTTCTTCACCACGCCCGAGACCCTCGGCAGCTACGTCCTCGTCGACTTCATCGAGCAGAAGAGAGCGATGCGTGGCCGCACCGGCCGCGCCAGCTGAGATCTGAAGTAACTCCCCCCGCCATTAGAAGCGTAACGCGAGGGTGGGGGCTTGCCGCAAGCGACCGAGTCGTGCTGACCATGAGTCGTGACGACGCACTCGGTGGTGATCGCGGGGGCCGGTCCGACCGGGTTGATGTTGGCGGGTGAACTGGCGTTGGCCGCCGTCGACGTCGTGATCGTCGAGCGACGTACGACGCAGGATGTGGAGGGAGCGCGCGCCCTGGGGCTTCTGTCCCGCACCCTCGAGCTGCTCGATCAGCGCGGCATTGCCGAACGATTCATCGCCGCGGGACAGCTGTACCCGGCGCACGGGTTTTCCGGAATCCCCCTCGACGTCAGCGACCTACCCACGCGCCACAACTACGTACTCGGGCTCTGGCAGAGCAAGTCCGAGCCCATGCTCGCTGACTGGGTCGTGAATGAGCTCGGGGTTCCGATCGCTCGCGGTCGCGAGGTCGTGGGCTTCGCGCAAGACGGCGAGGGCGTCGACGTCGAGCTGTCCGACGGCACGTCGATCCGCGCGCAGTACCTCGTGGGCTGCGACGGCGGACGAAGCTTTGTCCGCCGGACGGCTGGCATCGAATTCGCGGGGCTGGACCCCACGACCAGCTGGATGATCGCCGACGTCGAGATGGATGACGCGCCGGAGACGGGGATGCGTCGCGACAGCATCGGTACGCACGCCATTCGAAGAGGCGCCGATGGCGTCGTTGGTCTCGTGCTCACCGAGCGGGAGGTCGACGACGCCGACGAACCAACGCTCGAGGACCTACGCGGGGCACTCGTCGCCGTGTACGGCACCGACTACGGGCTGCGCCGCGCCCACTGGATCTCCCGATTCACGGATATGACGCGCCAGGCGGTCGCCTATCGAAAGGGTCGTGTGCTGTTGGCTGGGGACGCGGCCCACATCCATCCTCCCCAGGGTGGCCAGGGCATGGGCACCGGCATGCAGGACGCCGTGAACCTGGGGTGGAAGCTGGCCCAGGTCGTGAGGGGGACATCGCCCGACGCCCTTCTCGACACCTACCACGATGAACGACACCCGGTCGGTGCTCGGGTGCTGCAGAACACGCAGGTGCAGGTGACGATCGCTCGCGGCGACGAGCGTCACCAGGCGGTCCGCAGGACCATGACCGAGCTGCTGGGCATGGATGAGCCGCGCAGGCGGATCGCGTGTGAGCTCCTCGCGCTCGACATCCACTACGACTTCGGCGAGGGACACCCGCTGATCGGGAGGCGCATGCCCGACCTCGACGTACTCACCGTGGATGGCGCGACGCGCGTGTTCGCCCTCCTGCACGACGCCTGGCCCGTCCTGCTGAACCTCGGCGAGCCCGGCGGGTTCGACATCGGTCCCTGGGCAGACCGAGTCCGGTTGGTCGAGGCCACGCACGATGGCAGCTGGGAGCTCCCGGTCCTCGGCGAGGTGCCTACACCCCGAGCCGTGCTGATCCGACCGGACGGTCATGTTGCCTGGGCGGGCGACCTCACCGACCCCGACCTGCCGAGAGCACTCGCGACCTGGTTCGGCGCGCCCTGAGTCAGCTCGACAGCAGTTCCTCGTACAGCCGGTACGTCGCTTCGTCGAAAGCCACGAGCTTCACGACCTCGACTTGCGTCGGTGTTGACATGATCGTGTCGACGGCGATGCGCGCCGCCTCCTCGGACGGGTAGCCGTAGATGCCGGTGGAGATGGCGGGGAAGGCGACCGACTTGGCGCCGAGCTCGTCGGCCACCTCGAGCGACCGCCGGTAGCAGGACGCCAAGAGGTCGGCCTCGCCCTTGTCGCCGCCCCGCCAGCGAGGGCCGACGGCGTGGATGATCCACCGGGCCTGCAGGCCGAAGCCGGGCGTGGCCTTGGCGTCGCCGGTCTCACAACCGCCCAGCTTCTGGCAGGCCTCCTGCAGCTCCCGATGGCCCGCGGCCCGGTGGATGGCGCCGTCGACGCCCCCGCCGCCGGCCAAGGCCTGGTTGGCGGCGTTGACCACGGCGTCGACGTTCTGGGCGGTGATATCGCCGCGAACGGCGTCTATATCCATGACATCACCCTCCTCCTGCAGATTTTCGTGCCATCCCGTGCGCTTTCCCCTTGCGCGCGTTGGCTCCGGCATGCTCTGATGACACCGTTGTAATTACATCGGTGGCAGTTGCCGACATGAGGGGAGGCCGACCGATGGAGCGAGTAGTCCGCAAGATCGACGTGTTCGACCGGACGTGGCAGGACCAAGCGAACTGCCTGGGTGTCGACCCCGACCTCTTCTTCCCCGAGCGGGGTGCGTCGACGCGGGAGGCCAAGGAGGTGTGCCGGGGCTGCGTCGTGCGCCTCGAGTGCCTCGAGTACGCCCTCCAGAACGGCGAGAAGTTCGGCATCTGGGGCGGCATGAGCGAGCGTGAGCGTCGCCGCATCCGCCGGGCTCGGGCCCTCGCCCGCCGCCGCGGCGAGATCGCCTCGGCGTAGCAGTTCCGATCGCTTCACTGCTTCCGTAGCGCCGCCTCGATCGTCTGCCTCCGGCTCAGGCCGAGCCGGGGCCAGCGGTCCTCCGGGATCGCCGCCAGGACCTCCCCAGGAACCAGGCCGACGAGTTCGGCCCGTGCGATTTCTGTGTCCTTCGCTTCCGCCTCCTGTGCGACGGCGTCGTAGGCCTGGGCTGGGCCTACTGTCCGCCAGTCGA
>JAFAUA010000552.1 GCA_019243595.1 Acidimicrobiia bacterium | reverse complement strand
CGCCCGGGCCGGGAGCGACGGCCCCACGATCGCCGTCCTGTGCGAGTACGACGCCCTCCCCGGCATCGGCCACGGCTGCGGTCACAACATCATCGCTACGGCCGGTCTCGGCGCCGGCCTCGCGGCGGCCGCGCTGGCCGACGAGGTCGGGGGCCGCGTCGTCGTCCTCGGCACGCCCGCTGAGGAGGGCGGCGGCGGCAAGATCTTCATGGGCGAGGCGGGCGCCTTCGACGGCGTTGACGCCGCCCTGATGGTGCACCCCGCCGACCAGGACCTCCTGGCGATGAACGTCATCGCCATCGCCACGTGGGAGGTCGAGTACTACGGCGAGGCGGCCCACGCCGCCGCCTTCCCCCATGTCGGTCGCAACGCCCTCGACGCTGCCGTGCTCGGCTACAACGCGGTCGCCGCCCTCCGCCAGCACATCAGGCCCAACGAACGCGTGCACGGCGTCTTCAGCAAAGCCGGCGACAAGCCCAACATCGTTCCCGACCACACCGTCGCCGAGTGGTACGTCCGCTCGGGCACGATCTTCAGCCTGCAGGCGCTGAAGGAACGGGTGCTCGCCTGCCTGCAGGCCGGCGCCGACGCCGCCGGGTGTCGCATGGAGTGGCGGGCGACCTGTCCTGAGTACTCCGACCTGCGCACCAACCCGGCGATGGCCGACCTGTACCTGGCCAACTCCGAGCGGGTAGGGCGCACGCCGGTGCGTCGACCCGAGAACGGTGTCGTGGGCAGCACCGACATGGGCAACGTCAGCTATCTCGTGCCATCGATCCATCCGATGATCCAGGTGGCGCCGCCGGGCGTCGCCATCCACACCAAGGACTTCGCAGGGTGGGCCAAGGCAGCCGAGGGCGACCGCGCGGTGCTCGACGGGGCCAAGGCCATGGCAATGACTGTCGCTGATCTGTGGTTGCGCCCCGACGTCCTCGATGCCGCCCGACGGGCTTTCGCGGAAGATGATGCAATCCGCGCCGCAGCGGGCACCGGGTCGTAACCTCCGAGGCCCCATGGCTCATTACGTCGCCGAGACCTGGACGGCCGAAGAGGCCGATGTCCTGCGGCGCTACTTCACGAACCTCGACGAGCCGGTGTTCGCCCTGGTCAACCTCCCCGAGGTCGTCAAGGGCGCCCTGTTCGCCCGCTACTCCCGCACCCACAAGAGCCTGCGCCGCCTGTTCCTTGACGAGTTCGTCGGCGAGCTCGACACCACCGGCGACTCGTCGATCGACGCCACGATCGGCCTGAAGCGGGCCGAAGAGCTCTACCAGCGGGTGTTCTTCGAGTACGGCGACGACTCGGTGGCTCAGCTGGGCGGGGTGCACCTGGCGTGTGAGCAGTCGTCGAACCTGCTGACCAAGGTCCTCGAATGGGGCCGACTGATGGCCTACCTTGAGCAGTCGACGCGCTACATCCCCTACGACAACCGCCTCGGCGGCCGCTACCGCTTCTACCGCGACCCCGAGATTCTGGGGTCGGCCCTGGGCACCCGGTACGTCGGCGACCTCGACCGCCTCTTCGACATCTACGCCGAGTCGCTGCCGCTGATGCAGGACTGGGTCCGGACCCGGTATCCCAAGGACCCCTCGGACTCCGACTTCGTCTACCGCCAGTCGATCAAGGCCAAGGCGCTCGACGCCCTGCGGGGGATCCTCCCGGCGGCGTCGCTGTCGAACGTCGGCATCTACGGCACCGGCCAGGGGTACGAGGCGCTGCTCCTGCGCATGCGCGCCAACCCGCTGCCCGAGGCCCGCGCCTACGCCGAGATGATGCTCACCGAACTGCGCAAGGTGATCCCGTCGTTCCTCGCCCGCGTCGACCGTCCCGACCGTGGTGGCGCGTGGAGCGACTACCTGGAGGGCACACGCAACGCCATGGAGGAGGTCGCCGGCAAGCTCTTCGCGGCCGATGACCCCGAACCCCGCATGCCGGTGACGCTCGTCGATTTTGACCCCGACGCCGAGGACAAGCTCCTCGCCGCCATGCTCTATCCCTACACCGACCTCCCCGAGGATCAGGTGCTGGCCAGGGTGCGCACCATGTCGGCCGACGAGCGCGCCAACGTGGCCAACGCCTATGTGGGGGAGCGGGCCAACCGCCGTCACAAGCCGGGCCGGGCGCTCGAGCGGGCGGGCTACCGCTTCGACGTCCTGTCGGATTACGGGGCCTTCCGCGATCTGCAGCGCCACCGCATGCTCACCATCGAGTGGCAGCCGCTCAGCCCCAACCACGGCTACTCGGTGCCGCCGGCGGTCGAGGAGGCCGGCCTGGCCGACCGCTACCACGACGCCATGGAGCGATCGGCTGCCTTGTACGACGCCCTCATCGGCCGCTTCCCGGCCCAGGCGCCCTACGCCGTGTCGCTCGCCTACCGCGTCCGGTACGTCATCCAGCTCAACGTGCGCGAGGCGATGCACATGCTCGAGCTGCGCACCACGCCCCAGGGCCACCCCGACTACCGGGAGGTGTGCCAGGAGATGCACCGCCTGATCGCCACCCAGGCCGGCCATCCCCTAGTCGCCGACATGATGCGCTTCGTCGACCACGGCACCTACGACCTCGAGCGCCTCGATGCCGAGCGCCGAGCGGAGCAACGGCGCCTCAGTAGCTGAGCCGAGCGGAGCAACGGGGCCTCACTAGCTAGCGCCGCCTAGGGGCTGATGTTGCTCCTGGGGTTGATGTTGCTGCTGTGAGTGGCTACGGTTGCACCCAGCGGGCGGAGCCGCGACAGGAGGTTGTGACGTGCGCGCCGCTCGCATGGTGGTTGTCTCCCTGGTCGTGGCCGCGCTCCTTGCGCCGGCTGCGGCGCTGGCCGCCGGATCGGCGCCGCCTTCGGGGCGGGTGTACGTCGTCCGCCCCGGCGACAACCTGGAGACGATCGCCAAGCGCAACGGCACGACGATCCCGGCGCTCGCCGCGGCGAACAAGATCATCAACCCCAACCTGGTGACCATCGGCAGCAGGCTCAAGATCCCGGCCTCGTCGAGCTCGAAGCTGCCGGCCCGCCTCGTCGCTCACCCCGCGCGTCTCGCGTTGGCACCGCGCTTCGACTACTGGGCTCGCGTGTACGGCGTGCCCGCTGACCTTCTCAAGGGGCTGGCGTGGTACGAGTCGGGCTGGCAGAACCAGGTCGTGTCGAAAACGGGTGCCGTCGGTGTCGGCCAGCTGGAGCCGTTCACCAGCGACTTCGTCGCCAACCAGCTGCTCAAGAACCCAAGCCTCGACCCCAAGAAGGTCGACGACAACATCCGCATGAGCGCCCGCTTCCTTCGCTTCCTGCTCGATCGCGTCGGTGGGGTGCCGGGTCTGGCCCTCGCCGCCTACTACCAGGGCCTGAAGATGACGCAGGCGGGCAAGTTCTACAACGACACCAAGACCTACGTGGCGGGTGTGACGTCGACTCGCGCGCAGTTCAAGTAGGCCCAACCCTCAAGGAAAACTGCACACTTTTTTCGCGCCGCACCTGACCTGCGACGACGCGAGAAGAGGCTGGTCAGGCGGCGCGGGCATCGCTTGACACGCGTGTCAGCGCGCGGCATAAAGGCGCCCGCCGCGTTGCACCCGATGCCACTGGTCACGGGCCGATGTCTGTGCTGCGAAGCACGATGGGCGCAACCGGCAGGCGGCGGGCGGTTCGAGGGACTCAGTAGAGAACGTCTCAATAACCCACCTGGAGACAACCGGGGCGGGCTACCAGGCGGCGCCAACGGTCCCTCGAATCGCTGCCCATCATCGCCCGGCGCAGAATGCGCGGGCCGTGACGGATGCCACCACAAACAAATGGGTACGCTTCCGTGTACCCAGAGTGGCGACGTCAAAAAGGGGGCAGCGCCGGTGGCTGAAGACGGACGCAGGCGTCCGGCTCGGAGGGGTACAAGGGGGAGCTCGGAGGGCAACGGGCACAAGCCGTTAGACGACGAGATCGAGCCGATCATCTCCTTGCGCGGCGTGACCAAGTCCTTCGGGTCCCACACGGTCCTCCAGGACATCACCTTCGACGTTCCGAAGGGCAAGATCACGGCCATCCTCGGCCCGTCGGGCACCGGCAAGTCGGTCCTGCTCAAGAACATCATCGGCCTGCTGCGCCCCGAAGCGGGCGAGATCTGGGTCGACGGCGAGAACATCGTCGGGATGAAGGAGAAGGACCTCTACCGGATCCGGCGCAAGTTCGGCGTCCTGTTCCAGGACGGCGCCCTGTTCGGTTCGCTCAATCTGTACGACAACATCGCCTTCCCTCTGCGCGAGCACACCCATAAGAGCGAGAAGGAGGTGCGCGAGATCGTGATGGACAAGTCCGGTCTCGTCGGCCTCCTGGACCACCTCAAGAAGTTCCCTGGTGAGGTCTCCGGTGGGATGAAGAAGAGGGCTGGCCTGGCCCGTGCGCTCGTGCTCGAACCGGAGATCGTCCTGTTCGACGAGCCCGACTCCGGCCTCGACCCCGTCCGCGTCGCCTACCTCGACGAGTTGGTGGTCAAGACCCAGGAGGAGACGGGGGCCACCTTCTTCATCATCACCCACAACATCCCGTCCACCATGCGGACCTCCCAGTACATGGGTGTGCTGTTCCGGTCCGGGCTGGTGAAGTTCGCCAGCAAGGACGAGATGATGAGCACCGACAACAAGATCATCCGCCAGTTCCTCGCCGGCCGGGCCAAGGGGCCCATTGGCATGGACGAGATGAGCGACGACGACGAGACCGGGATAGAGCAGGAGCTCGAGCAGCAGGAGGAGGAGCGACTGGGGGATGCTCCTGAGGTGATGACCGTCTAATGGCGAACGCGCTTACGGCGAAGCCCGCCTTCGTCGTCCGCGAAACCGGAAACATGTTCGCCGTCACCCTCGACGGCATCCGCGACATCCCCAAGATCCGCGTCTGGTGGCAGGAGTACCTGCGCCAGTGCTGGTTCATCGCCAAGGTGACGGCGATCCCCGTCATGCTGATCTCGATCCCGTTCGGGGCGGTGATCGCCCTGCACGTGGGGTCGTTCTCCAAGCAGCTCGGTGCCGAGTCGGCCACCGGAGCGGCGATGGTGCTGGCGATCGTCCGCGAGGCGGCGCCGGTTGCCACCGCTCTGTTGATCGCCGGTGCAGGCGGGTCGGCCATGACCGCCGACATCGGGTCCCGCAAGATCCGTGACGAGATCGCGGCGATGGAGGTGATGGCGGTCAACCCGATCGGCCGTCTGGTCACGCCCCGGCTTTTGGCCGCCAGCACGGTCGGCCTGTTCCTCGTCTCGCTCGTGAGCGTGGCCGGCCTGGCTGGGGGCTACGTGTTCAACGTGCTCGTCCAGCACGTCACTGCCGGCGCCTACTTCTCCGGGTTCACCCAGCTCGTCCAGCTGCCCGACCTGTGGCAGTCGCTGGCGAAGGCGTGGGTGTTCGGCTTCATCGCAGCCATGGTCTCCTGCTACAAGGGCCTCTACTGCAAGGGCGGGCCGAAGGGTGTGGGCGACGCCGTCAACCAGGGCGTCGTGATCACGTTCATCTTCATCTTCTTCGTGAACTTCATCATGACGTCGCTGTACTTCGCCCTCGTTCCCCAGAAGTTCTGATCAGCTGATGGCCTCTCCGTCGACCGTCATCCGCAAGCCCGTCGAGGCCGTCGGCAATGCCCTCGAGGAGATGGGGCGCCAGCTGGGGTTCGCCGGCCGCGTCCTCGCCCAGGTGCCCGCCGCCCTGCGACCCAAGCGCCTGAGCGTCGTGTTCGGCCTGATGAGCGACATCACCATCGGCGCCGGCGCCCTGATCGTCGGCGGCGGGATGATCTTCGTCATCTTCTCGATGTCGTTCTTCGTCGGCACCGAGGTCGGTCTGCAGGGCTTCAAGGGCCTGCAGCAGATCGGCGCCCAGTCGTTCACCGGGCTGGTGGCGTCGTGGGCGAACACGCGCGAGGTCACACCTCTCATCGCGGGCGTGGCCTTTGCCGCCCAGGTCGGCGCCGGGTTCACGGCGGAGCTGGGCGCCATGCGTATCTCCGACGAGATCGACGCCCTCGAGGTCATGTCGGTGCCGACCTTCGTCTACCTGGTGTGCACCAGAGTGGTCGCCGCCCTACTGGCGATCATCCCCCTGTACCTGATCGCCCTGTACGCCAGCTACGGCGCCACCTACCTCATCACCACGAAGTTCTTCGGGCTGTCGAAGGGCGTCTACAACCACTACTTCCACCTGTACCTGCCGTTCATCGACGTCATGTACAGCCTGGCCAAAGCGTGCGTGTTCGCCGTGGCCGTCACCCTGATCCACTGCTACTACGGCTTCTACGCCTCGGGCGGCCCCGAGGGCGTGGGTGTCGCCGTCGGGAGGGCCATCCGCCTCAGCATCGTCGCCGTCGTCATCCTCAACCTGATCCTCTCGCTCGTCTTTTGGGGCGGCGGTAATACGGTTCGAGTCGCCGGGTAGAGCGGGGGAGAAGTAGGGGTGTCCGAGCGAGCCGTTCGGATCATGACGGGGCTGATCGCCGTCACATTGTTCGCCAGCCTGACGGTGTTCGGCGTCTACCTCGGCGCGGGGAAGCTGTCGCCGAAGATGTATCTCCACGCCAAGTTCAGCGCCGCCGGCCAGGGCCTGGCGAACGGGTCGGACGTCAAGATCCACGGCATCAACGTGGGCCAGGTCACCACCGTGCACCTCGTAAACGGCGAGGCCCAGGTGAACATGGCCCTGCACGATGGCGAGAAGGTCCCCGTGAAGTCTTCGGCGACGATCCGCCCCAAGACGCTGTTCGGTGAGAAGTTCGTCGACATCGACCCGGGCCCCGACGAAGCCAGCGGGCCGTTCCTCAAGAACAACGGCTTCATCAAGGAGACGACGGGCGGCTTCGAGCTGGAGCGGGTGCTGACCGACGCTTATCCGATCCTCCAGGCCATCCGCCCCGAGGACATCACCACCCTGCTCGACACGCTGGCCCGCGCCGGCCAGGACATGGGCCCGGAGATCAACCGTGAGATCGGCAACTTCCAGCAGGTCTCGGACATCAACGTCAAGCACGACGCCGACACGCGCCAGTTCCTCGACGATCTGTCGAAGCTGTCGAACTCACTGGCCAACAGCGCGCCCAACCTGATCGCCGGCGCCCAGGACCTCAATGTCGCCCTGCCCGACCTCAACGCCCAGGCGCCCAACCTCACCGCGGTGCTCGACCAGCTGACTCGCCTGTCGTCGGACGCCGCCGACGTCCTCGAGGCCAACCGGGGCTTCCTCAACAAGTCGGCGACCGAGGGCGGAAAGACGCTGCAGCTGCTGTACGACCAGCGCAACCAGCTCCCGGCGGTTGTCAACGGCCTGCGGCAGTTCTTCCAGGTGCTCGCCGAGGCGGCCGGTACGACGCCTGACCCCTCGAGTCCGGGCACCACGCTGGCGACGGTCAAGTTCATCGTCGGCGGCGGCCCGCTGTGCGGCGGCGGTCACGACGCCGAGCACCCGCCGCTGCCGTGCGCGGCCCTGGGGCTCCCGGGCGCCTCCAGCGCTGCCGCCGCCCCGGCCGCGGCACCGCCGAAGTCTGCGGTGCCGAATCCCGGGTTGTCGCTGCCGCCGGTGACGCTGCCGGTGCCGACGACCGGCGTGCAGGCCGTCACCCAGCTCCTCGGGGGTCTGCTCCGGTGAGAAGGCAGATGCTGTACACGGTCATCAAGCTGGTCGCCTTCTTTGCCGTCTGCGCCGTGTTCACCGGGTACCTGGCATTCACCATCGGCAACATCCACCTGTTCGAGCACACCTACAAGCTGTCGGCCTCGTTCGACGATGCCACCGGGCTGCTGCGTGACGACAACGTGAAGGTGGCGGGGGTCGTCGTCGGCAAGGTCGACTCCGTGAAGATCGACCAGGGCAAGGCCAAGGTCACCTTCGCCGTGAAGGACTCGGTCAAGGTGCCGTCGGATTCGGAAGCCGCCATCCGGTGGCGCAACCTGATCGGCCAGCGCTACATCTACCTGTATCCCGGCACGGCCTCGACGGTGCTGAAGGGCGGCGACACCGTCGCCAAGACGCGGTCGGTCGTCGACGTCGGCGAGCTGTTCAATCGGCTCGGTCCAATCGTCCAGGCCATCGACCCGCACCAGGTCAACACCTTTCTCGACGCCATCGTGCAGGCTCTCGACGGCAACACCGACAAGATCCGCCAGTCGATCGACGACCTGGCCGTCGTGGCCCAGTCGCTCGGCTCCCGTGACCAGGAGATCGGGCGCCTGATCGACAACGTCAACACGGTGGCGGGCGCCATCAACGACCGCGACGCCCAGATCCGCCAGGTGCTCGACAACCTGGTGGAGATCGCCCAGACGTTCTCCCAGAACACAGGCGTGCTCAACACCGCCGTCACCGAGCTCGGCGACTTCTCCGACAACTTCGGCTCGCTGCTCGCCAACAACCAGACCCAGATCGACCACATCATCGCCAACCTCAACACGATCACCGACGAGGTGCGCGTGAAGCTGCCGGTCGTCGACTCCATCCTCGGCGGCCTCGACACGGCGGCCAAGACACTGTTCAACGCCAGCCGTTACGGCGAGTGGCTGAACCAGGTGATTCCCTGTGGCGCCCTGCTCAACGGCCCGACCGGACCGGTCGTCCCCGTGAACGACCCGTGCATCACCGGCCTGTCGTCGCTGCAGAGCAGTGGGCCGGCGGCGCCGGGGGCCGCGTCGGCGGGGACAGCGAGCACTCCCTCGCAGGCCGGCAGGCAGACCCAAGGCACCCAGGCCCTCAACCAGATCCTGTCCCAGGGGCTGGGTTCATGACGGCCTTCCGGGAGCGCAACCCGTACCTGATCGGGATCACCACCGTGCTGATCCTCGGCGCGCTCGTCGGCGTCGCCTTCGCAGTCGGCATCCTCCACCTGCTCGAGAAGACCTACACGGTGAAGGCCGAGTTCAGCGACGCCGCCGGCATCACGTCGGGCACCGACGTGCGTGTGGCCGGGATCAAGTGCGGCCGGGTGACGGGCATCCAGGCCGACCGCAGTCGCGGCAGGGTCATCATCACGATGCACGTCAACCACGGCGTGCACCTTGGGTCGGACACCCACGCCGAGGTCGCCCTCGAGACTCTCCTCGGCACCCGGTACGTGCGCCTGTCGGGCCCGGTCGTCAAGCCGTATCTGGAGGACGAGCCCGAGGCGGCGCGCACGATCTCCAACGACCGCACGAAGACGCCGTACGACATCTTCGACCTCGTGAAGGTGAGCACCCGTTCGGTCGAGGCCACCGACACCGCCAAGCTCAACCAGTTCATCACCCAGCTGGCCGACGTCACGGGCGGGGAGCACGACCAGCTCGCTCAGCTCCTCACCGGCGTCAACCAGGTGTCGAGCGCCGTCAACGACCGCGAGGCGCAGCTGCGCCAGCTGCTCGACCGCTTCGACCAGCTGTCCGGCGTGCTGGCCGAGAAGGACCAGACGCTGGTGAGTCTCATCGACCAGAGCCAGGGGATCCTGAATCTCGTCGAGCAGCGGCGCAACGACATCGCGTCCGGTCTGCAGTCGACCGACCAGCTCACGGGACAGCTGTCGGTGCTGCTCTCGGCCAACAAGGGCCTGCTGAACTCGATCCTCGCCACCCTGCACCCCACCCTCGACATCGTCAGCAAGAACGAGGCGCACGTCGACGCTGCTCTGTCGTGGCTCGGGCCCGGCAGTCTGGGGCTGGCCAAGGCGACGACCCATGGCCCGTGGGCCGACATCTACGTGCGTTCCATCGGTCCCGACATCCCCGGCGTCCTGTGCGGTGTGATCAAGCCCCCGGGGGTGCAATGCCCGTCCTGAGGCTGCGCGCCGTCGCGTTGGTAGCCCTCGCCGGGCTGCTCGTTTCGTCGTGCTCGGTCGTCGGTGGGGGAGGTGGCGGTAACTACTCGCTCAGCGCCTGGTTCCCGAAGACCGTGGCGTTGTTCAAGGACTCCGAGGTCCGCGTCCTCGGCCTGCCGGCGGGCACGGTTACCAAGGTCACCGCCGTCGGCGACAAGGTGCGCGTCGACATGCACGTCAAGAACAGCGTGCCCGTGCCGGCCGACGTGCACGCCACGATCGTCCCGCTGTCGCTGATCGGCGAGCGCTACGTGCAGCTGTTCCCGGTGTGGACCGACGGCCAGGCGAAGGCTCAGAGCGGTGAGGTCATCCCCATGGACCGCACCGAGGTGCCGGTGGAACCCGACGAAGCGCTCGGGGCCCTGAAGAAGTTCCTCGACAGCCTCGATCCGTCCGCCACGGGTCGGCTCGTGAAGAACGCCGCGGATGACCTGCAGGGCAACGGCCAGACGTTCAACGACGCTGTCGCCAACCTGAGCACGCTCGCGGGAACGCTGGCCGACAAGGACCAGCAGCTCGGCGACATCATCGACAACTTCGACAAGTTCACGTCCGTGCTGAGCACGCGCGAGGTCCAGCTCGGCAACATCATGGACTCGTTCGCCAACCTCACGAGCCTGCTCTCCGAGGAGCGCAAGGCGATCGAGAGCACGGTGCACAACCTGGGCAGCGTCTCCACCGACGCCTTCGACCTGTTGAGCCTGAACCGGGCCGCCCTCGACAAGGACCTCACCGAGCTCACACGCGTGCTGCAGGCCGTGAAGGTCAACATCGGTTCGGTCAACCAGCTGCTGGAGGCCGGCCCGCTCCTCGTCAATGGGCTGCACAACGCATACGCCCCGCAGCAACACCGCATCGACCTGCGTACCCAGATCAGCCCCCTCGTCGGGACCGACCTGGCCGAACTCGGGCTTCCGGTCGTCTGCCTGCCGATCGACGTCACCTGTACACCGAGCTCGCCGGGCGGGACAGCCGCGGCCCGGACCGCGGCTCCCGCGACCGCCGCTGCGCCCCCGACAACGGCACCGCCTGCGCCGCTGCCCGCTGCTGCAGGAGCGGCGACCACGCCGGCCACCACCACGTCGACCACGGCTGCCCCGCCCAACCCCATCGACAGCATCCTGCGGCTCTTGGGTGGCGGCAGCGCGAAGGCAGCCATCATCAACCCGGCCCCCGCGGCCAAGACCGGCGGCCTCGCCAGCTTCCTGAAGGGCGTCGCCCGCTCGCTGACGGGGGTGTTCGGGTGATCCGG
>JAFAUA010000534.1 GCA_019243595.1 Acidimicrobiia bacterium | reverse complement strand
GGCGTCGAGCACCCGCAGGTCGTTCGCCCGGATGGCAGCCGCGAAGGGCGCTGGCCACAGCTCGGCATCGGAGCGGCCAAGGACCTGGTCGCGGCTGAAGCCGGTGAGCTCCTCGTACCGCTGGTTGACCAGGACGTACCGGCCGTCGAGCGCCTTGACGTACACGACCGCCGACGTGGCGTCGATGAGGTCCCGCAGTCGTTTCTCGGATGTGAGCAACGCCCGTTCGCGCTCGCGTTCCTCGGTGACGTCGACGGCGACGATCATGCGCGCCACCCGGCCGTTGATGACGACGCTGCTGGCGGTCTGCTTCACGTCGATGACATCGCCGTTGCGCTTGCGGTGATGGGTGACGAGGTCACCGAGCCGCGCCGCGACGACGTCGTCGATACGCATCGCAAGGAAGGCCGGCCGGTCGTAGCCGTACGCCTGGACCGCCGCGGCGTTCACGTCGAGGATGGCGCCGGTTGCCGGATCGCAGACCCAGGCCGGCTGCGGGTGCGCGTGGAAGAGGGCGTTGTCGTCCTCCGCATGGGTACGCGCCGTCCGGCCGGTTGCCGTGGCCATCATCCTCCGGGTCTCTGTTTGTCCTAGAGAGCCACGGGAGGGCCGTGTACGACAATGGCCCGTTGTGACTATTTCTCTCGCTACCGCTCGGGTGGTTTGCCCTAGCTCGTACCGAGATAGCGGGGATTCGCCACCTCGAGCTTGGCCCGTACCGTCGCCCTGAGGACCTCGAGCACCTCGTCACGACGATCGTCGAAATCGCCGTTGCGTATGGCGGCCGCGAGGGCGGCCTCGTCGGCAACACCGAGGCGGTCGAGCGCGGCTCGGTGGGCGGCCGCCTGCGCGGGACCGGCCTCGAGCTCGCGCTGGACCATGTAGAGAGCGTTCACGGCGACGCGGGTGTGGAACCGCACGCGGCCGTCGGTGGCATCCATGACGTCGCGCTCGAGGAACTCGCGCACGGCCTCCACGAGCTGCGCAGCAGTCGGAACGTCATGCGGCTCCGTCATTTCAGTTGCAGCGTCATTTCAGTTGCGGTGTCATCCGATGAGCTCCAAGAGGTCCCACTCGTTCTCGCAGACGCGTCGTCCGATCGTCGCCAGCTCGACGGAGCGCACGATCCCCGACAGATGAGTGAAGGCCTGGGAGATACACATGATCCCCCACTTCAACGTGCCCAGCACTTCCCACCACTGCACGACGTCGGGGTCGACGGAACGGCCGGAAGCCCGCTCGTAGGACGAGAACAGCTCATCGCGTTCGCCGAAGCCGCCGACGGGCTTGTCGACGCCGAACCGCCAGGCCTTCACGCACAACCACCCGAGGTCCTCCATGGGATCGCCGAGGTGGGCGAGCTCCCAGTCGAGAACCGCCCGCAGGCCGTCGGGCCCGACGATGAGGTTGCCGTTGCGGAAGTCGCCGTGGACGATCGCCGTACCGCTGGTCGGCGGCCGCCGCTCGTCCAGCCACCGCAGCGCCAGCTCGAACGTCGGATGGGGCTGGCCGAACCCGTCGAGCATCGACCGCCACGTGGCGACGGCGTCCGCTTCGTGGTTGAGGCCGGGGACCTGGTCGACCGGGATCGAGTGGATGGCGGCCAACGCCTCGCCGCACTGGCCCGCGAGTTTGGGGAGCGCCGCCCCGTACTCGTCGTCACGCAAAATCTTGCGCGGGATGGTCTCGCCGTCGATGCGCTCGACAATTAGGTGCTCGTCGTCCTCGGCGACGACGGCGGGCACGGGCACGCCGGCCTCCGCGGCAGCGCGCAGGAGCGCCGCCTCGGGAACGGGCCCGGTCGGTCGGGCGGCACCGCGCGGGTCCGTGCGGACGATGAGGGCGGCGGCCGAGCCGTCGGGCTGCACGGCGTCGACGGCCCACATGGCCCGTGACGCGCCGGCCGAAAGGCGGCGCACGTTCTTCACGTCCGCGCCGACCAGCTCTTGGACCCGTTCGGCGATGGCGTCCCCTGCGTTACTCATTAGTCACCGCCACCAGGGCAGGCCGGACCAGCCTTGGGCGACGACGAGTGCCCCGAGGTACAGCACCGAGATCTCAGCCGCCTGCTCGGCCGCGCCGAGCACGTCGCCGCTGAGCCCGCCGACGCGCCGGGCGCCGACGGAACCCACGACGTAGGCGGCCAGAGCGGCCAGGGCGACCGCCGGACCGACCCAGAGACCGGCGGACAGCGCACCGAGGGCGAGACCGACCGTGGCGACGGCCGCCAGGTGCACGCCGCGCACGCGTGCGGCATAGGACGCGCCGAGTCCTTCCTCGGCGGCTACGGCTCCTGTCCCCAACAGGAGGATGGCCGCGGCGCGTGCCAGCGCGTGAGCGGCAGGAACGATCGCAACCGCCGCCCAACCCCCGAGGGCGGACAACGCAGCGATGCGTAGGAGCAGCGAGAGCACCAGTGCGGCGACGCCGTAGCTGCCGTGGACGGGGTCTTTGAGGATGCGCCTGGCGTGGGCCACGTCGAAGGCGCCGAATGCGTCGGCCGTATCGGCCAGCCCGTCCTCGTGAAAGGCGCCGGTGACGAGCACGCCCGCCGCCACCGCAACTGCGGCGGCGGGAAGCGGCGCGACCAACTGGCGCCCGGCGGCGTACACCGACGCGACGAGCAGACCGACGAGAGCACCGACGACTGGGAACCACGGGACTGAAGCGGCGACGTCGGCATCTTCGTCACCGCCGACCGGCACGCGCGTCAGGAACGTGACCGCGCCCCGGAGCCCGTTCAACGCGGGAGTCCCCATTCGTCGAACGTAGCGACGTCGGTCACGCAGGCGGCGGCCAGACGCACGAGCGGAACGGCGGCCAGGGCGCCGCTTCCCTCGCCCAGCCGGAGGCCGAGATCGACGAGCGGTGTCTTGCCCAGCTTCTCGAGCAGCAGGCGGTGGCCGGGTTCGCCGGAGCAGTGACCGGCGATGCAATGGTCGAGGGCGCCCGGGCGCTCGACCTCGAGCGCAGCCACAGCCGAGGTGACGACGAAGCCGTCGAGCACGACCGGCAGCGAGCGTCGCCGGGCCTCGACGACGCCGCCGGCGACGGCGGCCAGCTCGGCGCCGCCCAGCTGGCGCAGGATCTCGAACGGTGGGCAATCCTCGGGCAGGCGCCCGCGGGCGTCCTCGACGACCGCGACCTTGAGCGCCCACGTCGCTTCGTCGATGCCGGTCCCCCGCCCCGTCCACTCCTCCGCGGGCCCGCCGAACAGCCCCGCGCAGACGGCTGCCGCAGGCGTCGTGTTGCCGATGCCCATCTCGCCGAACACGACCAGGTCGGCGTCGAGGCCGGCGACGACCTCCCGACCGGTCTCGAAGCACTCTCGAAAACGCTCCTCGTCGAGCGCGGGTTCGCGGCGCAGGTTCCCGCTCGGCCGCCCGACGCCCACGTCGACCACCTCGAGCTGGGCGCCGAGTTCGCGCGCCATGACGGACGCCGTCGCCGCGCCGGTGCGCAAGGCGCGCAGCATCTCGGCGGTCACCGCACTCGGGTAGGCGCTGACGCCTTCGCCGGTGACACCGTGGTCGGCGACGAAGACGGCCACCGCGGGTCGATCGACACGCGGCCTGCTCGAGTGCTGCCACGACGCCAGCCACACGGCCACCTCGTCGAGACGAGCCAGGGCGCCGGCGGGACGCAGAACCTGGCCTGCGCGCTCGCGCACCGCGTTGGCAGTCTCGTGATCGGCCGCGGGAAGGTCCGCCAGAAGAGTCGTCAGCTCGGAATCCATCCAGGATCCTCCGTCCAGATGTCGTCGGGATGTGAAAGGGGCAACAAACGTCCGGCCACAACGAGCGCGGCCCGGGTCGACGCCGCCGCCCAGTCGGCGTTCACCGTGCCCAGTACGTCGCGGTACCGGCGCGCCACGCGATTGTCGGGCACGATCGCCGAGCCGACCTCGTTGGTGACGGCGACTGCACCGGTCGGGCGGGCCGCGACGAGCGCCGCCACGTCTCGTGCCCGCTGCAGGATCTGTTCGTCAGGAAGCTCACGGCCCATGAGGTTGGCGACCCAGAGGCTGAGGCAGTCGATGAGGAGGAATGACTCGGCGGGCACGCGGTCGAGCGCGCCGGCCAGATCGAGCGGCTCCTCGACGGTCGTCCACGACACCGGCCGCGCCTGGCGGTGCCGGTGTATCCGTGCCGCCATCTCGTCGTCTCCGGCCTCCGCGGTTGCCACGACGACGACGGGCGCCGGCTGGCGCGTCGCCAGCGCCACAGCCAGCTGCGACTTGCCACTACGGGCGCCGCCGGTGAGCAGTACCAGGCCCACGTCAGTAGTCGATCCCACGGAGGGCCCGTACGCCACGGTCGAATGCGTGCTTGACGTTCACCATCTCGGTGACGGTGTCGGCCACGTCGACGATGGCGGCTGGCGCGTCGCGGCCCGTCACGACGACGTTCACGTGCTCGGGACGGTGGACGATGGCGTCGACCACCTCGGAGACGTCGATCCAACCCCAGTTGATCGGGTAGGTCAGCTCGTCGAGCACGACGAGGCGGTGCTCGCCGGCAGCGAGCACGGCGCGCGCGTGGGCCCACGCCTCCTTGGCGACGGCTTCGTCCTCGGAGAGATCGTCGGAGTCCCACGTGAAGCCCTCGCCGATGCTCCACCAGTCGACGTCGAGTCGGCGGGCGGCCTCCTCCTCGCCCACGTGCCACTTACCGGACTTCAGGAACTGCACGACGGCAAGCTTCCAGTCTCGGGCCGATGCCCGCAGCAGGACGCCGAAGGCGGCGGTGGACTTGCCTTTGCCGTCGCCGGTGTTGACGACCACGACCGACTTGGCGCGGACATGGCCGGCGTCGGGTGCTTCGGTCGGGGGGCCCTCACTCATCGCGGGATCGCCTCGTGCACGGGACGCACCGGGAGGACGACGATGCCGCCCGCCTCGTGCAACACCCGAACCCGGGCGCCGTAGTGACGGGCGACGTTCGCTTCGGTGAGCACGTCCTCCGCGGATCCCGAGGCGACGACGCGACCGCCCGCGAGCATCATCAGCCGATCTGCGTACTGGCCCGCCAGCGTGAGGTCGTGCATCGTCGAGAGGACAGTAAGCCCCCGCGACATCCGCAGCTCGTCGACGAGCTCGAGCACCTCCTGCTGGTGCCCGACGTCGAGTGCCGTCGTCGGCTCATCGAGCAGCAGCACCGGTGCGTCCTGGGCCAACGCACGCGCCAACATGACCCGCTGCAGCTCGCCACCGGACAGCGTCTCCATGCGCCGGTCGGCCAAGGCGGTGAGGTCGAGCTGCTCGAGCACGGTGAGCGCCGTCGAGACGTCGTCGGGTGCCTCGACGCCGAAAAGCGGGATGTGCGGAGTCCGGCCGAGCAACACGTAGTCGACGGCCGGCATCGACGGCGGTACGACGGGAATCTGCGGCACGACGGCGACCGTGCGGGATCGCTCGCGCGTTCCCATGTCCCGAACGCTTCGACCGGCGAGCTCCACCTCGCCCTCGGCGGTAGCCAGTCCGGCGATCGCTCGCAGCAGCGTCGTCTTGCCCGCGCCGTTGGGGCCGATGACCGAGACCCACTCGCCGTCGGCTATCTCGAGGTCGACGTCGTCGACAAGCACAGCATCGTCGATACGCACCGACACGGCGCGGCAGCGCACCATCGCGGTCAAGTGGCTGGCACCCCCCGACTGCTGCGCAAGAGGAGGACGAAGAAGGGCGCCCCGAAGAACGCCGTCACCACGCCGATCGGCAGCTCAGCGGGCGCCATGGCCTGGCGGGCCACGATGTCGGCGAGGACGAGGAAGGCGCCGCCGAAGAGGATCGACAGCGGCAGGATCACCCGGTAGCTCGTTCCGCCCAACAGACGAATCGTGTGGGGCACGATGATCCCGACGAAGGCGATGAGCCCGCTCACGGCGACGGCGGCCGCCGTGGCGAACGAGGCGGCGACCACGACGACCAGGCGCGTGCGGTCGACAGGGACGCCGAGGGTCGTCGCTTCGTGATCGCCGACGCTGAGGACGTCGAGGAGGCGCCGGTGGGCGAGCAGCACGGCGGCGGTAACGACGAAGTATGGGAGGACGAGTGCCACCTGGCTCCAACCCGTCACCGTGAGCCGGCCGAGCAGCCACGTGTAGACCTGGCTGATCACCGCGGTGTCCCGCTGCTGTACGAACGTCTGGAGAGCGGTGAGCAGGCTGGCGACGGCGACGCCCGCGAGGATCAGCGATGCCGTCGACCGGGCGCGGTCGCCGGTCGCCCCGACCGTGTAGGTGAGGAGCACGGCGCCGAGGGCGCCGACGAAGGCGGCGAGCGGCACAGGGCTGAAGGCCGACGACGCCGACAGCCCGGAAACGATGGCAATCGTCGCCCCGAGACCGGCGCCGGCAGCCACGCCGAGCAGATAGGGGTCGGCGAGCGGGTTCCGGAACACGCCCTGATAGGAGGCGCCCGCCATCGCCAGCATGGCGCCGACGAACAGGCCCAGGATCACCCGCGGCAGACGGATCTCCCAGATGATCACCGCCTGCTGATGGGAAAGCCCGCTGCGGATGTGCACGCCGGGGATGTGATCGAGGACGCTCAACGCCGCGCCCCCGGGAGAGATCGACGCCGGCCCAATGGCGAGGCCAAGCAGGACGGCGACCACCACGGCCACCGCCCCGCCCACGGCCCACACCATCGGGTGCCGGCGCAGCACTCAGGTCCCCTTGGTGGCGTTGATCACCACTTGCAGCAAGTCGGTGACGCGGGGACCCCAACGTGAAGCCACGTCGTCGTCGAGGGCGACCACGTGGTGCTGAGTGACGGCCGGGAGGTCACCCCACCCAGGCCGGGCGGCAACCGTGGCCGGTGACTGTCCGCAGCACTTCGTGTCGGCCAGGAAGATGAAGTCGGGCTTCGACTGGAGCACGAATTCGGCGGAGAGCTGCGGGTACCCCCCGGCCTTGTCCTGGGTGGCGTCGGCGATGTTCTGCAGCCCGGCCAGCTTGTACATCTGACCGATGAACGTGTCGGACGTGACCGAAAACAGCGTGTTGTCGAGCTCGTGGTAGTAGGTCAGGGGCTTGGTTCGCTTCGGGACCTCAGCCACGAGGCTCGCCACCTTGGCGCGCATCTTCTTGACGAGGTCGCTCGCCGCCGCGGTGTGTCCCGTCGCCGTTCCCAGTTGGTTGATCTGGGCGTAGCTCTCGTCGAGGTTCTTCGCCGCCGGCTCGAGGAGCGTCGCGACCGACAGGCGCTTCAAGTTGTCGAAGAGTCCTCCGGTGTCCTGCGCGGCCACGACCAGGTCGGGCTTGTAGGCGGCGATCGCCTCGACGTTGGGGTTGAGGGCGTTGAGCTTGGTCGTCGGCACACCCGCCGGGTAGTTCGACGTGTCGTCGACGGCGACAACCTGCTTGCCCGCACCAATTGCGTAGAGCATCTCCGTCGCCGTCGCCGAGAGCGACACGATGCGCCGGGGCTGCGACTTGTCGCTTGCGGTTGTCTTGTTGGTCCCGCCGCCGCCACCGCACGCAGCAGCGACCAGGGCGAGCACGACGATGGCCACGGCGAAGAGCCGCGGCGTCCGTTTCCCTTGACCTGACATAGCTACCTCCTGTCGTCCGAGTGCTGGGGTTCGACGGCAGGGGTGGCCCTGTCGCACGACCGCCCTTCCTCGAGAGCTGGTACGTGCATCCGCCCGGACAGGCGTCCTGACTCGTCCCCCGGAGGGGCTTCACAGTTGCGGGACAGCACCGGATTCCCACCGGATTTCGCTGCCTGACGGTTGCGGCGGTGAGCGTAGCCGGAGGGCATGCGAAGATGCCCGGGTGGACGGCGTGCACGACCTCGGCGGGCGACAGGGATTCGGCCCCGTCGTCGTCGAGCAGGACGAGCCCGTGTTCCACGCCGACTGGGAACGGGTGGCGCGGGCGGTCACGTTTGCGGCCGTCGCCAACGTCGACAACCCGAGCACGTCGAAGTTCCGCCACGCCATCGAACGCATGGACCCGGCGCACTACCTATCGTCGTCGTATTACGAGCACTGGTTGACTGCGGCCGCCACCCTCGCGGTCGAGGCGGGGCTCGTCACGCCTGAAGCGCTGGAGGCGCGAGCCGGTGGCCCCTTCCCTGTCTCGCAGCCGGTGCTGGTCGACGACGTTGCTGTCCCGGCGCAGCGCTCCGCTCGCTTCGGCGTCGGTGATCGCGTGCGGGTACGAAACATGCATCCGGGCGGGCACACCCGGTGCCCCGGCTACGTCCGCGACAAGGTCGGCGTCGTCACCTCGCTGGAAGGCGAGTGGAACATCCCCGACGTGGAGGCGCACTCGCACGCCCGCGTGCCCGACGCCGTGTACTCGGTGCGGTTCAGCACCGAGGAGCTGTGGGGCGACGGCGAACCCGGGGCCAGCGTGAACGTCGACCTGTGGGACTGCTACCTGGAGCCGGCATGAGTGAGGATCACCACAACCCCACGCCGCCGTCGCCGATCGAGCAACGGGTCGCAGCCCTCGAGGAGTTGCTGACCGAGCGCGGGTACGTGCCCGAGGGCTTCATCGAGGACGTCAACCGGGCGTACGAGAACGACATCGGACCCATGAACGGCGCCAAGGTGGTAGCTCGCGCATGGACCGACCCGGAGTACAAGGCGCGCCTGCTCACCGACGGCACGGCGGCGATTGCAGAGCTTGGCTTCGGCGGGCCGGAAGGCCACTACATGAAGGTCGTCGAGAACACGGCCGACGTGCACAACGTCGTCGTGTGCACGCTGTGCTCGTGCTACCCGTGGCCCGTGCTCGGGCTTCCGCCCAAGTGGTACAAGGACGCGCCCTACCGCTCCCGGATGGTGCGCGAGCCGCGGGCGCTCCTCGCAGAAATGGGTTGCCCCCTCGACGACGACGTTGAGATCAGGGTGTGGGACAGCTCCGCCGACGCCCGGTATCTGGTGCTGCCGGCGCGGCCCGGTGGGACCGAGGGCCTCTCCGAGGACGAGCTGGTCGGGCTCGTCACCCGCGACTCGATGATCGGCGTGGCCCGGCTATGACGGACCTGTTGGACGTCGACGGGCCGGCGGCGCCGCCGCGCAGCAACGGCGAGCTGGTCTTCGACGCGCCGTGGGAGGCGCGGGTGTTCGGCCTGGCCGCGGCCGTCGTCGAGACCCGGTTCGATGGCGACCGCGAACCGTTCCGCCAGCGCCTGATCGCCGCCATCGCCGCCGACCCCGAGCGCCCCTACTGGGAGAGCTGGGCCGTCGCCCTCGAGGACCTGGTCACGACGACCGGTCTCCTCCCCACCGGCGCGGTCGACGCCGCCGTCGCCGGCAGGAATCCCTCGCATTCCTGACGAATACCGCGCAGTACGCGAGATGGGGGCGGGGCACATGCACAGACGACGCACGGCACTGACGCTCGTCGCGGCCGCGGTCCTCGCCGTCGCCGGCGTGCGAATTGCGGCGCCGGCCCACGCCCAGGCCACCGTCGCCGCCCCCGGCGGGGTCCAATGCACGGCGCCGCCTACGCCCGGCACGCCGGTGACCGTCGTCGTCGGCCAGGTCGCCTGCCAGGAGCTGTCGTCGCACCTGCTCGGCAACGGCACGCCGGCGCCCTTCGAGTACTACGTGCCGCCCCAATGCGACCCGGCGCTGAACGTGAAGTGTCCGGTTCTCTACCTCCTTCACGGCTTCGGCGGCGACTACACCGAGATGCTCAACACGCCGGGGACGACGACCTCGGCGTGGATCCAGGCCGAGACCAAGGAGCCGCCCGCCGGCTTCGAGCCGAGACCATGGAAGTACGCCGACCCGGCGACCTGGATCCCGGCGCCGTCCGTGCTCGGGATCATTCTCGTGGCCCCGCTCGGCCAGACCCTCCCCGGCGGGTACGGGCCGGGGCCTGGCCAGGACAGCTACTACGCGGACTGGAACCCGCGCTTCGCGGCGGGGGGTGACGAGCAGCGCTACGACACGCCGCCGCCGAAGTTCGAGAGCTTCCTCACCGACGAGCTGGCGCCGTTCGTCGAGAGCAACCTGCCCGCGGGTCACGGCCGCGACTACCGGGCCATCGCCGGCGTCTCCCTCGGCGGCTTCGGGTCCTACAAGCTCGGCCTCCAGCACCCCGACGAGTGGACGACGATGATGTCGGTGTCGGGGGCCCACAACTTCCTCTTCGCCCCCGCGCCCCAGCCGGGCATGGTCACGCTGCCGGTCGGCGTGCAGCCGCCGATACCGGTCACCTACACGCCGCTCCCGAGCCCGACAGGCGCGGTCGCCTCTCTCCCGCTCCCCTCCCAGGTCGGCACGTTCGTCACCGCCCTCGATGCTTTCGGCGACCCCGTCGCCGACCAGGCCTACTTCCGCGGCAACATGCCGACCGACCTGGCAATGAACGGTCGCGCCTACGACAAGCGCGGCGCCCAGGTCTTCGGCATCGACGGCTTCGTCAACGACATGACGCCGGCCCAGACGTTGAGCGGCGACACCAGTGCCGTGCAGAGCGACATCAGCAGCGAGCCGTTCGAGAACATCGTCTTCCCGATGAACGTCGACATGGAGGCGTCCCTCGCCCAGCAGGGTGTGGCCAACACCTTCGCCATTCACCGCGGCAACCACTCCGACCGGTACCGGAACGCCTGGTTCCGCGGCCTCGAGGAGTTCGCCTACGCCCGCCTCGCCCATCCGGACGGGACCGATTCCGCTCCCCCGCCGCCGAAGGTCTTCGACTACCGCAGCATCAACCGCGACTTCACGATCTGGAAGTGGCACTTCTCGCTCGACCGGGCGCCGACCGAGTTCCTGACGCTGCGGTCGGTCAGCTGCGACGGGCTCACGCTGCAAGGTTCGGGCAAGGTGCAGGTGTCCGTCCCTCATTCGTGCCACACCGGCTTCGCGGGCAAGTCGACCTTCACCGTCGACCTTGGCCCTGCGCAGGCGACCGACGAGCCGCTCGGTCTGGGGGCAACGCCGGTCTACGGACGCACCGTCCAGGTCACGCTGACCCATCTTCATCGGTAAACGGCGCCAGCCGCGCCCGGCGGGTCGCCCGCCATCCGAAGACGCCGAGCGCGACGAGCACGATGGGGACCGCCACGATGTGGGCGAAGAACCAGGCGCGCACCGTCGCTTTGGCGACTTCGGTCGTGCCGATCAGCACGAAGTGCACCTCCTTGTGGGCGAACAAGAATGCAAAGCCGCGGTACTGCCCAGGACGGATCGGCGCGAGCGCCAGTTGGTCCCACGGCAGCAGGTACCCCGACAGCCCGGCTGCCAGCGCACCGATGACCAGGCTGAGGCCGAGCACCCACGTCGGGGTCCCGCGCGTCAGGAGGCGCTCGAAGCTGACCGCGATCGACAGACCGAATGTTGCAAGGGCCACGACCAGAAAGACGCTCGACGTCACGCGGTGGGCAACCCGCAACCAGCTCTCGTGATGGGCGCCGCCGAACGTCCCGCTGGGCTGGTAGCGGAACGCCAGCCACAGCCCGGTGATCAGGAGAACGAGGAACAGCACGGCGAGGACGAGCAGCAGCACCCGGTGCGTCCGCTGGATCGCCGTGCGGCGAGGTTCCACGGGTGGACCCTAGAGAATGAGGTGTGGCCACCCGCCTCATCACCGTCGGACACGGCACGTTGGCCCAGGAAGAGTTCGTCGACCTGCTCCACGCCGGCGGGATCGAGTCGCTCGTCGACGTGCGCACCGCACCCGGGAGCCGCCGCCATCCTCACTTCCGCCGCCAAGCCATGGAGGAGTGGGTGCCGGCCGCCGGCGTCGCCTACCGGTGGGAACCGCGCCTCGGCGGCTTGCGCAAGCCTTCGCCGGATTCGCCGAACGTCGCCCTGCGCCACAGCGGCTTCCGCGCCTACGCCGACCACATGAGGGCGCCGGAGTTCCCGGCGGCGCTCGACGAGGTGCTGACCGAAGCTGCCGCGCGCCCGACGACCGTGATGTGCGCCGAGAGCGTGTGGTGGCGCTGCCACCGCCGCCTGATCGCCGACTTCGCGAGCCTCGTCCGCGGCGCCGACGTCCGCCACCTCATGCACGACGGCCGCCTCAGCGAGCACCATCCCACCGAAGGCGTCCGCCGCGACGGCGACCACCTCGTCTACGACATCGGCGAAACCGGGACGCTTCTCACTTAGGGGGTGTCACGGGGGTCGCCGGGTTCGTAGCCAGGGGCGAGCGGCAGGTCGTGGCGGGCGGCTCTTGCGACCTCGGCAGGGAGCGGCCACGGATTCGGGAGGCAGCCGTGGAGCTCGGTGCTCTGGGGCAGCATCACGGGCGCCACAGTCCCCGGCCCGGCGCAGTCTCGGTGGTGGAGGCCGAGAAGGTGGCCGACCTCGTGGTCGATCACCATCTGGCGGTACGCCGTGAGATCGCCCGTCCACTCGGGCGTCGCCGACCGCCACCTGTCGGCAGTGATGGCTACCAGCGGTCCGATCTGGCACGAGTACTTGCCGTACGTGTCGTAGGGCCGGCAGCGCTGCTGCACCTCGGGACCTTCCCCGAGGAGGATCGTGTACGGGGCGTCGTCGGCCTGCTGGAAGACGAACCCGGCGCGCGTCCAGCCGCGCGGATCATGAAGGGTCGCGTCGACCACCGACGCGAAGTCGGCGGTCGCCGCATCGTCTGCGTGGCGCTCGACGCGGTAGCGGACCACCACCGGTCCGGGCGTCCCCGTCGAGGTCGTCGTCGCGACCGTCGCCGATGTCGAAGTCGACGGCGGCGTCGAGGTGACCGATGTCGACGTCGTGCCGGCGTCGCGTGCCAACTGGTGGCCACCAGCACCGCCCCCACACGCGGCAAGGGCGAGCAGACCGAGAGCCGTGAGCACCAGACGCACCCTCTTAGTCTCACCGCATGGACCTCCGAGTCATGCTCGAGCCCCAACAGGGCGCGACCTACGACCAGCAGTTGGCGATTGCCCAGGCCGCCGAGGCCGAAGGGTTCGACGCCTTTTTCCGGTCCGACCACCTCATGCGCTTCGACCAGGAAGACCCCGGACCTGGCCCCACCGATTCGTGGATCACGCTCGCCGGGATCGCCCGGGAGACGTCGCGCATCCGCCTGGGCACACTCGTGACCTCCATGACCTTCCGTTTCCCGGGCATGCTCGCCATCGAGGTCGCCCAGGTCGACGTCATGAGCGGCGGGCGGGTCGAGCTCGGCCTCGGCGCCGGGTGGTTCGACCCCGAGCACCACGCCCACGCCGTTCCGTTCCCGCCGCTCGGGCAGCGCTTCGAGATGTTCGAGGAGCAGCTGCAGATCGTCGTCGGCCTGTGGACGACGCCGGCGGGCGAACGCTTCTCGTTCGAGGGGCAGCACTACTCCGTCGTCGACTCCCCCGGGCTGCCCAAGCCGGCGCAGCAGCCCCGCCCGCCGATCATCATCGGCGGCGCGGGGAAGAAGCGCACGCCGAGGCTGGCCGCCCAGTACGCCGACGAGTTCAACGTCCCGTTCCACTCGGTGAAGGACTTCAAAAAGGCGATCGGCCGGGTGAAGAAGGCGTGTGAGAAGCAGGGCCGCGACCCGGCGTCGATGGTCTATTCGGCGGCCGTCAACGTCGACATCCGGGCCAACAGCGCCGACAAGGTCGTCGACGAGCTCTCCCAGTTCAAGGAGGCGGGGGCCGAGCGGCTGTACCTGCAACTGCTCGACAACGACGACGTCGAGCAGGTCAGCATCATCGCCAAAGAGGTCAAGCCGCACCTCTGAGCATGATCACCGCAGTACTGCTCGACTTCTACGGAACGCTCGCTCACGCGCGCACGTGGGGACCAACCCGCGAGGAGGTTCTCGGCCAGCGCGGCTTCCAGGTGCCCGCCGACATCACCGAACGCTGGAGGGACGAGGCGGCTGACGGCAACGAGCACGTGGAGCACTCAGTGAGCGCGGAGACGTACCGGGCTTGGGAGCACGCCCGAATGCGAGGCTTCGTGGAAGCGTGCGGCGTCGGTCCCGACGATGCCGACCTCCTTGTCGAAGAGCTCTACACGGCGACCAAATCCTTCGACCTGCAGGCCTATCCGGAGACGGCGGCCGTGCTCACCGAATTGCGGTCCCGCAACCTCACGGTCGCCGTGTGCAGCAACTGGGACTGGCACCTCGACCGGGCGATGGCCCAGGCCGGCATCGACGAACTCGTCGACGTGATGGTGACGTCCGCCCAGGCGGGCGCCCGCAAGCCCCACCGACGCATCTACGAGCGGACGCTCGAGGCCGCGGGCATCACGGACCCGACCGAGGTGCTCTTCGCCGGCGACTCCTGGGGCCCCGACGTGGAGGGCCCGACTGCGATGGGCATGCGCCCCGTGCACATCTGGCGACCCGAGTGGGACGGCGAGCGCGAACCCCCGCCGCCGCTCACCGACGGCGTCGTCCGCCTCCCCGACCTCACCGGCCTGCTCGACCTGCTCTAACCCCGTTTGCGCGGCGTTTGCCCCCCTTGTTGGGCGCCTCGCCTGGCGAGAGACTGCGATCTCCATCCAACTGGGGGGAAGGGAGACGCAATGGCGAACGGAGCCATCATCATCACCTGGGGAACGCCGGTGCGGGGACGGGAGATGCAGTCTCTCGATGTCTTCGGGAGGTCTCTCGCCTACTGGGATGAGAAGGCCAAGGAAGGCAAGATCCACGGGCACCACGAGTACTTCGCCATCAGCGGCAACGCGACGCAGCGGGCCGGGACGATGGTGATCGAGGGTGACCTCGACGAGCTGGCCCGCCTGATGGTCGACCAGGAGAACACGCGGCTCCTCGGCGAGGCGAGCATGATCGTCGACAACCTCGACACCCAGCTGTGCGAGGCCAATAGCGACGAAGCCATCACCGAGTACGTGTCGGTCCTCAACGACATGGGGCTCTCCTAGGCGGTCCCCAAGAAGCTCAACCGCACGTGCCGGCGCGGGTTGTCGCGGTTGAGGTCGACCAGCACGATGCTCTGCCACGTCCCCAGTTCGGCGCGCCCATCGACGACGGGCAACACCAACGAGGGACTGACGAGCACCGGCAGCAGATGGTCGGCCCCGTGGCCCGGCGACCCGTGGCGGTGGCGGTAGCGGTCGTCCCTCGGAAGTAGACGGTCCAACAGCTCGCCAAGGTCTGCCTCCGAGCCCGACCCCAGCTCCATGAGGGCCACGCCGGCGGTGGCGTGCGGCGCGAAGACGTTCAGAAGGCCGTCGCCCAGGCCGCTGCAGAACTCGGCGATCCGGTCGGTGAGGTCGACGAGTTGACGGCCCGATGTGTCCAGCACGAACTCGGTCGTTTCCATGGCGCGCAACATAACCTGACGCCCGTGTCACCATCGGGCCCGCCTCGGTCAGACGTGACCGGGCGACCCGTGGAGCCTCGGCCACTCGACCTCGACACCTTCTTCGCCCCCAAGACCGTCGCCGTCATCGGCGCATCCGACAATCCTCGGCGCCCGAACACGGCGATGACCAAGAAGATCCGAGGCTGGGCCCAGCAGGCGGGCGCCGACGTCTTCCTCATCAATCCCAACCGCGACGAGATCGACGGCCAGAAGTGCTTCCGCAGCGTGCTCGACGTGCCCGCCGACGTCGACCTGGCCGCCGTCCTCGTCGGCGACGCCGTCCCCGCCCTCGAACAGGTCATCGAAAAGAAGGCCAAGTTCGCCGTCGTCTTCGCCGCCGGCTTCGCCGAGGTCGGAAAGGACGGCGAGCGCCTCCAGGCCCGCATGCAGGACCTGATCGCCGCCAGCGATCTCCACGTGCTCGGCCCCAACACGAACCTCAACGCCTTCGAGACCTTCCAGCCCGACCTGCCCGGCAAGGCAATCGCCCTCATCACCCAGAGCGGGCACCAGGGGCGCCCCATCTTCCAGGGTCAGGAGATCGGCATCCGCCTCTCGCACTGGGCACCGACGGGCAACGAGGCCGACCTGGAGTTCGCCGACTTCTGCGCCTACTTCGCCGACCAGTCCGACGTCGGGGCGATCGCCTGCTACATCGAAGGCTTCAAGGACGGACGCACGCTCATGCTGGCCGCCGACAAGGCAGCCCAGGCGGGCGTGCCGATCGTCGTCATCAAGGTCGGACGCACCGACGAAGGTCGCAAGATGGCCAAGGCCCACACCGGCCATCTCACCGGCTCCGACGCCGTCACATCGGCGGTGTTTCGGCAGTTCGGCGTCACGCGCGTCGACGGTCTCGACGAGCTGCTCGAGGTCTCCGCCGCCTTCGCCCGCACCAAGCCGCCGGCAGGCGACGGAGTCTGCGTCTATTCGATCTCAGGCGGCACCGGCGCCCACATGGCCGACATGGCGGCTGCTGCCGGCCTTCGCATCCCACCGCTGACCAAAGAGACGCAAGAACGGCTGCACGAGTGGATCCCGCCGTACCTTCGCGTGTCGAACCCGGTCGACAACGGCGGGGCGCCCTCGGGCGACTCGCGGGGCCGCAAGATCCTCGACGCCATCCTCGCCGACCCCAACGTCGACCTGCTGGTGTGCCCGATCACCGGCGCCCTGGCGTCGATGAGCAACCGGCTGGCCCAAGACCTGGTCGACGTGGCGGCGACGACCGACAAGGCGGTGTTCGTGGTGTGGGGGTCGCCGGTGGGCGACGAGGAGGCCTACCGGGACGTGCTGCTGAAGAGCGACGTGCCGGTGTTCCGCACCTTCGCCAACGCCGTGAAGGCGGCCACCGCCTACTTCGACTACCACGCCTTCCGCTCGAAGTACCGCTCACCGTTCGCCAAACCGGCGCTGAAGGC
>JAFAUA010000513.1 GCA_019243595.1 Acidimicrobiia bacterium | reverse complement strand
CGGTCGACGCCGCGCTCGAGACGCCCTCGACAGCGCCCGACGCCGTGTCCTTCACCGTTGAAGGCACGGAGCTCACGCCGTCGGACACGCGTCCGGCGGCCGAACCCACGGCGTCGGTCATGTCGTCGGCCTTGCCCATCACCGTCTCGCGGATGGACGTCAGACCGTTGCGCATGCGCGCCGTGCGCCGCCGCACTGCCTGCCTGGGGCTGACTCGGTCGCCGATGGCGTCGAGCGTCTGGCCCAGGTCGTTTCTCGTCTCTTCGATCTCTCGTCTTATCTGGTCTGCGCTTTGGCCCACGCCACGTCCTCCTTGATGGTTTCCACTGTCTGCTGCGGCACGGGGTCGATCTCCTTGGCGCGCTCACGCGCCTGTGCGAACAGCACGCCGGCGGCAGCCCCGTAGAGCACGCCGACGATCAGGAACGCCAGGCCGTCGGGCATCAGCGCCGACAGGCCGAGGGCCAGGGCGAACGACAGGAACAGCAGGGCCATGTAGCCCGCGATCGCCGTACCGCCGAAGGCACCCGCCGCCTTGCCGGCCTGGGATACCTCTTCTTTGATCTCGACCTTGGCCAGCTCCATCTCCTTGCGGACGAGCAGGCTCATGTCGTTGGTCATCGCCGAGATGAGCTCGCCGAGACCGGGCTCGGCGGCACCGTCGGCACCGGGCGCCCGCTGGGGGGCGGCCATCACCGCGCCCCCGGCGTGCGGGGCGTCGAGGGCATGATCGGCGGCGCGGGCGGCGTTACGACCGTCGGCCCCGGGATTGGCGACTGTGCCGTAGGGGAGGTGCGGAGGGGGAGCTCCTCGGTGCGGTCGTTGCCCATGCCGCTCGACAGCTGCGACGAACCGTTGCCCTGATGGTCGCTCTTGGTGCCGCGCAGCACGCGGCCGACCAACGCACCCGCCGCCGCGGCGCCGAGCAGAAAGGCGCCGGGGCGGCGGCGCGCGAACCGTTCCGCGTCGGAAACCATGCCGTCGAAGCCTCTCTGCCGGAGGCGGCCGGCAAACTCGTTGACCTTGGACGAGGCCTGCTCGACGTAGTCGCGCACCGGCCCCTCTTCGGGCGCCTGGCCCGCCAGCATGCCGGTCAGCTGATCGCCGACCTTGCGCAGCGCGTCGGCGATGCGCTCGGTCTCGGTCTGCGCCTGCTGGTGCAGCGTCGACTTGGCGTCCTCGAGAAGACGCTTGCCTTCGGTCGCCACCTGATCGGTGACCTCGGTGACCTGCTCGCGCACCGCACCGCCCACTTGGCGCAGCTGCTCACCGGTCTCTTGGACCACCTGGCCGGCGGCATCGCTCGCCGTGGATGCCACCTCGGCTGCCTGTTGGGCAGCCTGTTCGGCTGTCGAGGCGTCTGCCTGGCGCGTTTCGACCGCGCTGAACTCACGTGTTGTCACGCCACTTGTCCTCCTTGCCGCGTTCTCGGTTACGAACGCCGGCTGCAACTGGGCCTACCCACGAGGGCGACGAGCGACACAAGCCCGATCGTCCCGTCGACAAAGGCTGACGGCTCGACGCGCGGGGTAAGAGAGGGCGAGGACACGAGAGAGGCAGGCAACTCAGATGGTTCGCGACGTGGTTCTCGCTGTGGTCATCACAATCATTGCGGTGGCGCTCGGACTCACGGTTCACCCCGTGCTCTTCTTCCTCATCATTCTCGCCATCGTGTGGCTCCTCGCCCGACGGCGTGCGTGGGCCTGATCGCGAGCAGCAGTCGCCGACTGTGCCCAAACCCATCGACACGAGCACAAGGTCGGTGAGGTCCTCCTCGAAGAGCCGCGCTGAGCCGGTGCTCAATCGTGGGCGCAGTTGGCGCATCGACATCGCCGATGATCTCGCAGGGCCGGTCGCCGTCGGACACACCACGACCTGAACGTCACCGGCCCGTGATACTGGCGTGACATTCCCACTCCTTTGTCTGAGCATTGCGTCGAACGTCGCCGTCGGGGCGTGTCACCGGGGTATCAGCACGGCCAGACGACTGGGGGCGCGGCCCCCGACCAGATCGAAAGGCACTCCGGCTGACGCATCAGGGCGCTGCAGTCGCAACTCTTGGGAATGACTGCGCCACCTCCTATGGGTCGCACCGGTCTGGCGTTTGTCGCCCGCCGTGCGCGGGCATGAGCAGACCATGCTTACGATCCTGCTGATAGTGCTTGTCGTGCTGTTGTTGTTCGGAGGCGGCGGGTATTACTGGCGCGGTCGTCGGATCTGAGGCTCGCCTCTAGCTCCGACT
>JAFAUA010000453.1 GCA_019243595.1 Acidimicrobiia bacterium | reverse complement strand
CGGCAATGGCGATCTCGGCCGTGGACACGGCTCTTTGGGATTTGAAGGCGCGGCTTCTTGACGTACCCCTCGCCGCCCTGTTCGGACAGGTGCACGACGGCGTCGCTGTGTACGGCAGCGGAGGCTTCACCTCACTGACCGACGACGAGCTCGTTGGCCAGCTGGGCTCTTGGGTGCACAGGGATGGAATCCCGCGCGTGAAGATCAAGATCGGCACCGCATGGGGCAGCCGCGCCGACCGCGACCTGGACCGCGTGGCGTTGGCCCGACGAACGATCGGCGACGACGCCGAGCTCTACGTCGACGCCAACGGCGCCTACACGGCGAAGCAGGCAGTGCGGCTCGCCGCGCCGTTCGAGGAGCTCGGTGTCACGTGGTTCGAAGAGCCCGTGTCGTCCGACGACCTCACCGGCCTTCACTCGGTCAAGGAGGCGACAGAGATCGATGTCGCCGCCGGCGAGTACGGCTATGACACCTGGTACTTCGAGCGTATGTGCGCGGCAGACGCCGTCGACTGCCTGCAGGCCGACGTGACCCGCTGCGGCGGCTTCACCGGATGGCTGGCGGCCGCGACCGTCGCCGTCGCCCACGGTCTCGAACTGTCGGCCCACTGTGCGCCGGCGCTGCACGCCCAGGTGGCGGGCGCGGTCGCCAACGTGCGCCACATCGAGTACTTCGCCGATCACATCCGCGTCGAACGGCTGCTGTTCGAGGGCGTGACCGACCCCGTCGACGGCGTCCTTCGTCCCGACCTGTCGTCGATCGGATCGGGGCTTGAACTGCGGCGGGCCGACGCCGACCGCTGGCGCTGTTGACGAAACCGCTGGGCCCTGGGCTGGGCAGCTAGCTCAGTTCAGCTGCGCGGGCTCATCGACGCCGGACACCCCGGCGATCGCGACCTGGTTGCGGCCCGCGTGCTTGGCCGCGTACAGCGCCTTGTCCGCGGCCTTCACCAGCTCCTCGGGCGACGAAATTCCTGGGCCGACGGCGGCAACGCCGAACGACGCGGTCACGCCCTCGGCCTTGAGACGGCGTTCGATTCCGGCGCGCAGGCGCTCGGCCAGCTCGGCGGCGCCCTGCACGTCAGTCTCCCGGCACAGCACGGCGAGCTCCTCCCCACCGAAGCGATAGGCGGTGTCGCTGTCACGCGCCGAGTCGGCCACGACCTTGGCGACCATCTCCAGCGCCTCGTCACCACGCTGGTGGCCGAAACGATCGTTGAAGCGCTTGAAGTGGTCGACGTCGAGCATGACGAACGTGAGTGGCCGCCCATATCGGGTTGCCCGGTAGCACTCGGACTCGAGGTCGGAATCGAGGCGCCGTCGGTTGAACAGTCGGGTGAGGGCGTCGGTCTGGCTGAGCTGCTCGGTGCGCTCGTGGAGACGAGCGGCCTCGACCGCGGTACCCGCCTGGGACGCCAGCGTCTCCAGCACTTCGATCGTCATCGGCGATACGGCGGCCGCCGGCTCGGCGAAGCACTTGAGCACGCCGATCACGCGCGCTCCTACGACCATCGGCACGGCAATGCCCGAGACCTCCATGCCCGGATTGGTGACCGTCCGGAAGACGTTGTCGACGCCCCGCGTCATCGTGCGTCCGTACTTCGCAGCCTGACCGACAAGGTCGCGACCCAACTCGAGCTCCTCGACCGTGCCGACCCGGCCGGCGATGATCGATGAGTCGTAGGCCACGTTCAGGCGGGCATCGGCCTCGTCGAGCAGCCAAACCACGACCTTGGTGAACGGGCCGAGCGTCATCGTGCTCGTGACGACGGCGCGCAGAACGTACGTGAGGTTGAGGCTGCCGGCCACCTCGCGCGACATCGTGAGCACCCGGCTGAGCCGCTCGGCCTGCTCGGCGAGCTCCTCCTCCCGTGCGTCGCTCAGTGCCCGAGCCTCGGCGAGCGCTTCGGTCATCTCGGTCAGCCCGACACCGATCTCGTGCAGCTCGACGGGACCCTGCCCCGAGGCGCGAGCGTCCAGGTCGCCGTCGCGCACGCGGCCGATGACGTCGACGAGTTCCGCGACCGGCGGAACGACAAGGGCTTCCAGCTTGCGGCTCTGGCGCTGCGCAACGAGGGCCGTGGCCAAGAGGACGACAAGCTCGAGGACGGCGCCGACCCCCAGTGCGATGCCTTCGCTGTTGACGGCATCGTCGCGGCGGGCATCGACGGCCGCCGTCAGCACGGCATGCTTCGCCCGGTAGGCGTCGAACAGCGACTTGCCCGTGGCCACGAACGCATCGAGTTGGGCATGGTCGGTGATCGGCTGACCCTGGACGGCCGGGGTCGCCCACTGGTCGAACCAAGCCTGCTCCGCGACGCGGCGGTCGATGACGAGGTGAGCAAGCCCTTGGTCGCCGCCGACGTCCCGGACTAATCGCGTCTCTTCGGTCCGCAACTCGCGAGTCCCCGTCAGGTACGGCGCCAGGTACAGACGCTCGCCGCTGAGGAGGTAGCCGCGGATTCCGGTCTCCTGGTCGACCATCGCCGAGTGTGCGAGCCGCGCCTCTTGGCCCGCCAGGAGAAAACGGTGCTCCTCGGGCCGCGCTCTCAGAAAGACGTAACCGAACACCCCAGCCGACACCAGAGCGGTCGCGGTAATGCCGAGGAGCACGACGCTGAAGGC
>JAFAUA010000378.1 GCA_019243595.1 Acidimicrobiia bacterium | reverse complement strand
GGTATGCGTATGGATCGCTGTCGATGACCGCCTACACGGTCGGCGCCGAATGCGGCGAGGTCGAGACCACTCCCGGCCCGTCAGCCGCAGTCCCGCGCTCGGTGCCAGCAGACGAGTCGAACATGTGACTCACTCGACGACTGTCCTCAAGGCCGGTCGCGTGACTGCCCGCTCTGTGTCATCAGTCGTACTCGCTCGATCCAGTGACCCAGATGAACGACTGGATGTCGATCATGTCTCGAGGGCGCCAGTTGGCCAGGTCGGTGCGAATCGTGTTCGCGAAGTCGAGCAGACCTCGGTAGGTTTCCCAGGAGGGACGTGATCGATACGGAAAGTCGAATCCGTATCGGTCAGCCGCGGTGCGCGTCACGTTCGGTTTCAGAAACATGTGCCTTCGCGGTTGTGCGATGAATCCGAAGACGGTCACCACGGGCCACGTCGCTACGCGAGTCTGGCGTCTCGGGAGCTCGTCGACGACGTTGCACCACCGCTCGAACTTCGCCTTCTCGGTTCCGGGCCCGTAGAGCCAATCGAAGAGGCCGTTCGAGAAAGTGTCCGCGCCGCTTGTCGACTTGATCGCGTCGCGTACAGCCATCTTCTCGAAGGAGAAGAGCAGGTTCGTCCGCGATTCGATGCCGACGGCCGTCGTGGCGATCTCCTCGACCTCACCGGCGTCGAGCAGTGAGCGCAGTTGCGTGCGCCCCAGCGCGCGATCCCAGCGTTGGTGCGCATCCCACTTGTACATGCGCTCCATGGCGACGTAGTCCTCGTCGTGGAACCCACCCGGGTAGAACTCCCTGAACCTGCGCTGGCACGCACGAACTCTTCGGCGTTCGCCAGCAGACACGGGACCCGCCTACCCGTTTTTGGCGTGTTCCGACATCTGCAACTTGGAAGGTGACCAGCCGAATCCGACGGCGGACGCGACAGAGCCCTGGCCGGGAAAACCCATCCTGACCAGGGCTCTTCTAGTGGCGGGGGTGGGATTTGAACCCACGACCTTCGGGTTATGAGCCCGACGAGCTACCAGACTGCTCCACCCCGCGGCGTGAGAGTCACGCTACCGCGGGTCCACCAAGTCGCCAAACGGGATCGTTACCCTGCGCGCATGCGTTGGAGGAAGCGCCGCACCGCCGCGTCGACGTCGACAGAGGTCGTGTTGGCCCCGAGAGTCGAGCGTGCCTTGGTCGCCATTGCCAGTCACGCCGAGCAGCTCGACGGCCGCATCCTGCGGCTCGAGCGCCGGCTCGACGACGCCACGCTCGAGTTCCCGACGCAAGAGGACCTGCTCGAGGTCCGCATGCACTCGGCGAAGGTGGCGGCCGAGCTGGCCCGGGTCACCGTCGAGCTGCGGGCCGAGATCGAGGATCGGGTGGCGGCGTCGGCCGTCAAGGAGAGCCGGCTGCGCACGCTGGCCGAGAGCATCGCCGACCTCTCCGACGCTCTCGACACCACCTCCCAGGACTGGGCCGCTAGCGCCTGACGGCGGCCCCCTCCGCCGAACTCGGTGACGTTGTACACGCCAGAGCGTGGAAACGCGTCCCGATTCGCAGAAACAGCTAGGCGCGTTGGGTCGTTGTCGGCGGTGAGCCGGAGGGCTGGGGATTCGAGACGCCACCGCCGGTCGACTGCTGGGCCTGCGCCTGCTGGATCAGCTTCTGGGCGTTGTTGACGTCGTTCTGGTAGCCGGCCAGGTCGCCGTTGTGCAGTGCCGTCTGGGCGTCGTTCAGAGCCTGGGCGGCCTGGTCGAGCAGAGCCTTCTGGTTGGGGTTCTGCGATGACGGAGGCGCCGGTGTCGACGGTTGGCTCGGCGCGGGCGCGAGTCCTCCGTTGGCCGCCTGTTCCTGGGTCGGCGGAGCGGCGCCGAACAGCGACTGGAGGGCGTCCTTGAGGGTGTCCTGCATCACCGCCCGGCCGCCGTAGACGACGATCGCCTTCTTGAACTGGGGCTGGGGCGTGTTGACCGCCTGCACGTAGAGGGGGCGTATGTACAGCAGCGACTGGTTGACGGGTACGACGAGCATGTTGCCCAGCAGCACCTTCGAACCCGCCGTGTTGAGCAGCGTGATCTGGCTGGAGATCGTCGTGTCCTGGTTGATCTTGGCGTCCGCAAGCGCGGGTCCGTCGACGGACACGTCGCCAGGCATCACGAACGTCTCCATCTTCCCGTAGTCGCTCGGGTCGCTCTTGGCGATCATGAACGCCGACAGGTTCTTCCGCTGGTCGCTCTGGGAGACAGGGACGAACGGCTGCAGGATCATGAAGCTCTCGGTCGGTTCGTTCGGCAGCTTCATCAGCAGGTAGTAGGGATTCATTCGGGCCTCACGGCTCGACGTGACCACGCCCTGAGCATTCGTCGTCTGGGTGATTGCGCCGCCGGCGCCGACCTGCCCGGAGCCCGGGTCCTGGGAGATGTCCCACGCGTCGGACTTGTTGTAGAAGGCCGCCGGATCGGTGATGTGGTACAGGCCAAACATGTTGGTCTGCACCCGGAAGAGATCCTCGGGGTACCGCAGGTGGGCACGCAACTCGGGGCTGATCTGCGACCCGTCGGTGAACAGCTTCGGGAAGGCCTTCTGGTAGGCCTTGATCATCGGGTCGGTGTTGTCGACCACGTAGAACGTGACGGTGCCGTTGAAGGCGTCGGTCACGGCCTTCACCGAGTTGCGGACGTAGTTGAACGACGTGTTGAGGCCGCTCGTCCCCGAGAGGCGCTCGGTGTTGCCCTTCTGGGCGTACGGATAGTTGTTTGTGGTCGTGTAGGCGTCCTGGATCCAGTACAGCTTCCCGTTGAGGATCACCGGGTAGGGGTCGTCGTCGTACTTGAGGAACGGTGCCGCCTTGCGGACCCGGTCGCGGATGTCACGTATGTAGATGATCCGGGACTTGCCGTTGATGAACCCCGAGATCAACGGGTTGAAGTCGCCGAATCGCAGCGAGAGTGCCGCCCGCTTGAAGATCGAGTTGAGCCTCACCCCACCAGTGCCCGCGTACGTGCTCTGGTGATTGGTGCCGTTGGCCTCGGTGAAGTCGATCTCCTTCTGGTCGGTGTTGACGATCGAGTACCCACCGATGTTCTCGCCGTAGTAGAGCCCCGGACGGTCGAGCGTCGGCGCACCCTGGGACGACTGCGGCGGGAGGTCCTTGACCAGCAGCTGCGGGTCGCCACCGCTGACAACGGCATTGGCGGGAGACAGCACGCTGCCGTAGCCGTGGGTGTAGACGAGGTGGGTGTTCACCCACGACGGTGACGGGATCCCGGCCGGGTTGAGGTCACGCGCCGACAGCTCGACCTGGGTCTCGTTGTTGTCGATCATGTAGCGGTCGACGTCGACGTCGTTGAACCGGTAGAAGCCGCGGATCTCCTGCAGCTGCTGATAGGTCGTCCGCAGGACGTCGGGATCCCACAGGCGGACGTTCCTGATCGTCTGGGCGTTGTTGGCGAGGTCGCCCGCCGTGAGGTTGGTGTTGAAGTCGAACGGGTTGGTCTGGATGTTGGTGAGGTTGTAGGCGGCGCGCGTCGCCCTGATGTTGCGGGCGATGTACGGCCGCTCCTTCTTGGACTCCGTAGGGCTCACCCGAAACTGCTGAATGAACGCCGGGTAGGCGGCGCCGATGATGATCGACACGAATGCCCACAGGCCCACGGCGATGATCGGCAGCGTCCAGCCACGCCGCCAGATGTTGTAGATCAGCAGTGCGAAGGCGAACAGCGAGATGAAGATCAGCAACTGCAGGGCGGGCAGCTGGGCCTTCACGTCGGTGTAGCTGGCGCCCTGGACGACGCCGCGGGTCGAGAAGTTCAGCTCGTAGCGCTGGAGGTAGTAGCCGGCGGCCTTGAGCAGGGCGAGGATGCCGAGCAGCACCGACAGGTGAGCCTTCACCTGCGGCGTCACCTTCTGGATGGCCTGCACCCGGATCCCGCCGTTGAGGTAGTGGGCCACCGCGGTGACGATGAGGATGATGATCGTCGAGGCAAACAGCCAGTCGACGAGGAACTTGAGGAACGGCAGCTGGAAGACGAAGAAACCGACGTCCCTGTGGAACTGCGGGTCCTTCACGCCGAACGGCACGTGATGGGTGAACAGAATCCACTGGTTCCAGTGCCCAGCGACGCTCGGCCCGGCAATCAGGGCGAACAGGGCCGACACCGCGGTGCGCACCAGCAGCTGCCGGGGTCCGACCACCTGGTGGTAGCGCTCGACCAGCTCCTCCTCGGGCCCCATCGGCCGGAAGGCGGGGGCGATGCGGTCGGCGATCGCCAGGTTCACCCACATCAGCGCGAAGAAGACGATGGTGAACAGCGTCGCCAGCCCGACCTTGGCCCCGAGGACGCCCCGCCACACGCTGGTGAGGTGCAGCTCCTGGAACCAGAGGTAATCGGTGTAGAAGCCGGCGATCCCGCGCAGGGAGATGATGACGATGAAGATGACGGCGGCGGCCACCAGCAGGCCGACACGACCGCGGGTGGTGCGAACGCGCCGTCGCGGCACGTCGGGGGAGCGCACGGGCGAAGCCTAGGAGACTGTGACCGCGGTCAGCAGGCAGCCGCACCCGGCATGGGCGGGCGGATGGTGCTGCCCGGTGGGGTACGCCTCGCCCTTGGCCGTGGGCCCGGCGAGGGCGTTGTCGTCGCAGTCGGGGCAGGGCCCCGCGTCGCCGAACACCCACCGCAGCGTCGAGCCGTCGGGTGTCGCCGCCAGAACCCCTTCGTTGAACGCCGCCGCCAGATGGTGGCGGCCGATCTTGTCGATGCGCTCGGTCTTCCACTGCCGGTAGGCCGCGCCCAGCCCGTCGGCCGCGTCGTTGCCGTCGCCGGTGTCGCCCACCGCGGCCAGTGAGCGCGA
>JAFAUA010000261.1 GCA_019243595.1 Acidimicrobiia bacterium | reverse complement strand
AGCGTCGTGTCCTGCGTGGCCGTGCGGCGCATGAAGATCACCGGCGAGGCCACGCGCACGATCTCCTCGACTGCGGTCGGCGCCACGCCGTCGAAGTCCTCGAGCCAGGTCTTGCGCTGGTCGGGGTGGTCGGTGAGCAGCTTCATGCCGTGGCTGATGGCGTTGCGTGTGGTCTCGTTGCCCGCCACCACCAGGAGGATGAAGAACGACGCCAGCTCGGGATCGGTGAGGGACTCGCCGTCGACGTTGGCGCTCACAAGCGCCGAAGTGAGGTCGTCGGTGGGGTTCTTCTTGCGCTCCTGGCCGAGCGCCGTGACCAACTGCGCCAGCTCGGCGCCAGCGGCGAGCAGGGCGACGGCGATGTCGCCACCTTCAGGGACGTACTCGGGATCGGTGGCGCCGAGGATGACGTTCGACTTGTTGAACACGAAGTCGTAGTCGGACTCGGCGATGCCCATCATGTCGCAGATGATCTTGAGCGGAAGCCGGGCCGCCACCTCGGTGACGAAGTCGCACTCGCCTTTGTCGATCACGGCGTCGACGATCTGGTCCGCCGCCACCTGTACCTGGTCCTCGAACGTCTTGATCATCTTCGGCGTGAACGCAGCCGACACGATGCGCCGCAGCCGGGCGTGGCGCGGGTCGTCGAGGTTGATCATCGAACCGAAGAACTCGAGGAACACCTCGGGCATGTCGAGCTGGCTGGTGGCACCCTTGCCCGAACAGAAGAGCTCGGGCTGCTTGCTGGCCTCGAGCACGTCAGCGTGACGGGTGACCGCGTAGTAGCCGGTGAGCTCCGGCATCTCGATGGCGCTCGGGACGTCGATCTCGGGCGCGGGCATGTACGCCAGCGGCTGCCGCTCGCGCAGCGTCTTGAAGGCGCCTTCCCGCTCCTCGAGGGGGCGGGCCCAGAAGGTCAGATCGGAGAGATCGATCTCGTCAACGGTGAGTGTCTGGTTCGGTTCCACTGTGTGGGAGCCTACGCTCCGGCCACCACCGAGCGGGAGGGAACATGGCCCAGCACAAGGACCCGACCTACAGGCTGACGGACATCGTCGGGACGTCGACGGAGAGCATCCACCAGGCGGTTCGCAACGGCATCGCCCGGGCCAGCGAGACCGTGCGACACATCGATTGGTTCGAGGTCCAGCAGATCCGCGGCACGGTGGTCAACGGCGAAGTCGGTCAGTTCCAGGTGACGATGAAGGTCGGGTTCCTCGTCGAGGACTGAGACTGCATGAAGGCACTGGTTGCGTCCCCCGGCACCGAGGCGAGCATCGATCTCGTCGAGGTCGACGACCCGGCGCCGAAGCCCGACGAGGTCCTCGTCGACGTCCGGGCCGTCTCACTCAACCGCGGTGAGGTGCACCGCCTCCAGAACGCCGAAGCCGGATGGCGGCCCGGGTGGGACGTGGCAGGCGTGGTCGTTGGCGCCGCAACCGACGGCAGCGGCCCCAAGCCGGGCACGCCGGTCGTCGGCCTGGTCGGATCGGGCGCGTGGGCCGAGCGGGCCGCCGTCTCGACGGGGCACTTGGCCCGCCTTCCCGACAACGTGACGTTCGAGGACGCCGCCACCTTGCCCGTCGCCGGGCTCACGGCGCGGAAGGCCATCGAGATGTGTGTCATCGACGGCAAGCGAGTCGCCATCACCGGCGCGGCCGGAGGTGTGGGGCGCTTCGCCGTGCAGCTGGCGGCCCAGAACGGCGCCGAGGTCACCGCCGTTGTCGGGCGACCGGAGCGGGCGAAGGGGCTTCCTGAGCTCGGTGCCGCCGAGGTCGTCGTGGGCACGCTGCCCGCCGATGGCGAGGAGTTCACGTTGATCCTCGAATCCGCGGGCGGCGAGAGTCTGGCCGCCGCCCTGCACCGCATCGCGCCGGAGGGCACGATCGTGTCGATCGGCAATTCGTCCGGGCACCCGACGACGTTCGAGCCGAGCGCCTTCTACCGAAAGGCCGGCGCCCGGCTCTGCGCCTTCATGCTGTTCCCCGAGCTGCAGCGGTCGCGGACGGTGACGACTGACCTCCGCTATCTCGCCAACCTGGTCGCCGAGGCCCACCTGGACACCGGCATCGACCGGGTCGTCGACGGCAGCGACATCGCCGCGGTACGGAGTGCGATCACCGCCCTGCTCGACCGCGAGGTCGACGGCAAGGCCGTCGTTACGTTCGGCGCTTAGTCGGCTGCGTGCCCGGCGGCTTCGTCGGCGAGAATACGAAACGTTTGTTTCAGATGCGGCGGCTCTCTGTAAACGGCGTGTTACATCCCGGTGCGGCACGGCTGCGGTTTCGTCATGGTTGTAACAGTCCGTTCATCGATGGGTGTTCACTCGGAAACAGTCGGTCTCTACGGTCCCTGACGAGCGCAGCGCCGCGCTCGGTCACATCGGGTGGAGAGAGAGAGGAGTCGCGTGGCCGAGACCACTGCGCCCGCCGGGGGGATGAAACCGAGTCTGAGTCTCACCGGCATAACCGTGAACGCCATGGCGCTGATTGCGCCGGGGGCGTTCCTCTGGACGACGTTCCAGATTCAAGCGTCACAGAAGGGCGGGAGTACCGCGCCGGACATGTGGACCGGGCTGTTGTTCTCGCTCGTCCTGGCGCTGCTCACTGCGTACAGCTACAGCGAGCTGGCCCGTATCTATCCAGACGCCGGTACGGGGTCCAGCTATTACTTCGCCGAGGCTGCCCTGCTCGACAAGGAGAAGCCGCAGCACCAGAAGTGGGCCCGGGGAGCGAAGCTCGCCGTCGGCTGGATCAGCCACCTCTACTACTGGCTGTACCCGGCGATCATGGTCGGCTTCATGGGGATCCTGTTCGGTTACATCTACTCGGCGATGTTCCACCACACGCTGACGTACATCCCCCAGGCGGCTGCCGCGGTGGCGCTGGCGTGCGTGTGCGGCTACATCGCCTACCGGGGCGTCACCGGCTCGACGATGACGTCGATTTTGATCAACGTCATCCAGATCACGTGCCTGATCCTGGTGAGCATCCTGTTCATCGCCTACCGCGTGGGCCACGGCCACGATGTGTTCGCCCTGGCCAGCGCCGGCAAGGTCGTGATCCCGCACAAGCTGATGAACGTCATCTACCAGTCGACGATCGCCATCCTCCTATTGGTGGGCTTCGAGTCGGTCACGGCGCTCGGCGCCGAGGCTCTGCGGCCGGAGAAGGACATCAAGCGGGGCGTGCTGCTCTCCCTGATCATCCAGGGCGGGATCTGCTACCTGTTCGAGTATTTCGCCGCCAACTTCGCGGTCAGCAACCACACGGCGACGTTCACGCAGGCTGCGGTCGGGAGCACACCTGCGCAGCACCTCACTGGGTACGCCGCGTCTGGCGCCGACCCAGCGCCGATCGGCACGATGATCCACAACGCGTCCAATGCCGTGATCGGATCGGGCACCGGTACGACGGTCTCGCTGATCGTCGCCTTCACGGTGCTGATCGCCCTACTCGGTACCACGCTTGCGTGCCTCAACACGGGCGTCCGTGTCACCTACGCAATGGCCAAGGACAAGGAGATGCCGGGCATCCTCGGCCTCCTGCACGGCCGGTTCGCCACGCCGCACGGCGGCATCATCGTCCTCACGGCGTTGTCGGCGGCCATCGGCGTGTACTGCGCGACGCCCTACAACGTCGACAACATCACCCAAGTCACGGTGGCGTCGAACACGGGGACGTTCCTGGTCTACGGAATGACATGCGTGGTCGCACTCGTCGCCTTTGCCAGTAGGCATGACAAGCACCCGCTGAAACACTTCATCGTCCCTGGCCTAGGTGCGCTGATGAACATCGGCGAACTCTTCGGGGTCGTCTACTTGGCGATCACCGCCGGCGGCACCACCTCGACCGACGCCTACAAGTCGATCGCCATCGTGGCCGTATGGATCGTGCTCGGGGTGCTGTGGGTGGCGTTCAATCCCAACAAGCACCACGCCCGCGGCCTCGTCGAGGACCGCAAGCGGGTCGAGGCACCGGCGCCCCCACCGGTGGTGCCTGTCTGACCTTCTCGCCAAGCGCACACATCGGGGCCGGGTTCAGCACGAGCCCGGTCCCGGTCGCGTCTAGGACCTCTCGCTGCGGCGGACGACGGTCTGCGCCGCGCCCCGGAGGAACAGGATCCCCACGCCGATGAAGAAGATCCCCGGTACGAACTTCCACGACGCACTCAGCGCGGCGATGGCGTACACGCCACAGGCGATCCACACCAGTGCCAGCAGCAGGAGGAAGGCCGGGTTCGACGGACGCTTGCCGGGCTGTGCGTCGGGTTCGGGAGCACGCCCCCGCGGCGTCGCACGTGCGCCCTTCTTCTTGCGCGCGTTGGCCACGTAGAGGACGTTAGTGGGGTGAGTGCAGACCTCGCCGAGGACGCAGGCAACGGCGTCATCGCCGCCCACGGCGTGCTCGCCAAGCTCACGTGGGCGCTGCGTTCGGAGCCCGGCGACGTGCGTCCCCACAACGAGGACTACACGGGCGCCTTCGCGCCGACGACCCCCGACGACTCGTGGGACCGCGGGCCTCTCGTCATCGTCGCCGACGGCCTCGGCGGCCACGCGGCCGGCGAGGTAGCAAGTCGAGTAGCCGTCGACGCCGCCATCGCCGACTGGACCCGCGGCAGCGCCCAGGCGGCACGCCAGGCGTTGCGCAACGCGGTGCGGACGGCGAACGTCGCCGTCTACGACGCCGCGCTCGAGCGCGGACGCCAGGGCATGGGCACGACGATGACGGCGCTCACGCTCGCCGGCCATGCCGCGCTGATCGCCAACGTCGGCGACAGCCGCACGTATCGCGTGCGCGGTGAAAGCTGCGAGCAGCTCACTGCCGACCACTCGAAGGTGGCCGAGATGCTGCGCATGCGTCTGATCACGCCCGAGCAGGCCGCCAATCACCCGGCCCGCTCGATGCTGACGCGCAGCCTGGGCGCGGACCCCGCGGTTCAGGTCGACATCGTTGAGACCGACGTGGCTCGCGACGACGTCTTCGTCCTCTGCTCTGACGGTCTGTGGGATGCGGTCTCGCGCGGCGAGATCGCGACGATGGTGTCGGCCATGGTGGGGGAGCGTTCGATCGTGTCTGTCGACGCCGCCGCTGCGCTCGTCGACCTCGCGCTCAAACGGGACGCCCCTGATAACGTCACCGCCGCCGTCGTGCACGTCACGTCCGACCGTCCGATTCCGGCAGCTGCCGGCCGGCGCTCCCTCTTCCGCAGGCGGTGACCGCGACCGTGCGCTTCAAGACCGGCGACAAGCTCGACAGGTACGAGATCGAGGCGCCCCTCGGCGAGGGTGCCTACGCCGAGACGTACAAGGCACGCGACACGAACTCGGGCGGGACGGTCGTGCTCAAGGTGCCGAATCCCTTGCTATTCGCCGACCCCGCGCTCTTCCAGCGTTACCGACGTGAAACGGAGATCGCGCGCCGTCTGCAACACGACGGTGTGCAGCGCAGCCTCGACCTGGGCGAGAACCGCACCGAGCCATACCTCGTGCTCGAGTACATCGAGGGTGACAACCTGCGCCGCCGTCTCCGCAACTTCGAGGGCCCGGTGCCGGTCGACAAGGCGGTCGAATGGGGACGGCAGCTGGCCGAGGCGCTCGCGTACCTGCACAGCCAGGGCATCGTGCACCGCGACCTGAAGCCCGAGAACGTGCTCGTCACCGGCGCCGACGATCGGTTGAAGATCGCCGACTTCGGCACCGCCCTGCTCGCCGGTGCGCGGCGGCTCACCTGGCGCCACCTGAGCGAGTCGCTGGGTACCCCCGACTACATGAGCCCCGAGCAGATCCAGGGCGACCGCGGCGACCCCCGAAGCGACATCTACGCCTGGGGCGTGATGATGTACGAGATGCTCACCGGCCATGTCCCCTTCGGGGGCGACAACTGGCTCGCGGCGATGGCCGGCCATCTGCAGAACACGCCGAAGCCGATCAGGTCGATCCGCAAGGACGTGCCACCGGGTCTGGAGGCGGTCGTCCTACACGCCATGCGGCGCTACCCGGAGAACCGTTACCAGTCCGCCGACGAACTGCTCGCCGACCTCGATCGCCTCGACCAGATCGACCCGAGCGCGTTCGACTCTTCACCCGAGCCGCCCATGGGCGGCATGGCCGCCACCAGCACGGTCCAGCGCTTGTGGCTCCTGGTTGGACTCATCTCGGGGGGCTTCATCGTCCTCGTGACCGTGATCATCGTGCTCGTAAAGGTGCTGCAATGACAGATCTCAACGACGCCTCGTGGGTCGGCTTGACGTTCGTCGACGTGTTCGGCCTCCTCAATTCGGTGCAGCTTCCCGCCGAGCGGTTCGCGGCCGCGGTCGCCGACGGCGAGCCGTTCGACGGCTCCGCGCTCGAGGGACGGGCCCGCTACCTCGAGGCCGACATGCTCCTGCGCCCGGACCCAGAGACCGTCGTCCGCCTCGGCGACGGGGTGGCTCGGGCGGTGTGCGACGTGCTCACGCTCGACGGCAAGCCGTGGGCCGGCGATCCTCGGACGGCGCTGGAATCGATCGCCGCGTCGGTTGCCGACCTTGCCGACCGGTGGTCGGCCGGCGTCGAGCTCGAGTTCTACCTGCTCGACGCCGACGGAAGGCCGGTCGACCGGGGTGGTTACTTCGACGACGTCGTCGAGGGCCCTGGCACGGGCATTGTGCGCGAGGCGGCAGACCGCCTCCGATCATGCGGTCTGGAGATCGATGCCAGTCATCACGAAGCAGGCCCCGGCCAGTACGAACTCGACCTGGCCGCCCTTCCGCCCGTCGCCCTCGCCGACGGCGTTGTGTTCGCGAAGCAGGTCGTGAAGGAGGTCGCGGCCGAGGCAGGACTGCGAGCGACGTTCATGCCCCGGCCCTTCGACGGCGAGCCGGGTTCGGGCCTCCACCTCCACCAGCACGTTGCCGACCTCGTCGCCGAGGGCACGCTGAATGACGACGGCCGGGCGTTCGTTGCAGGTCAGCTCACCCACGCCCGTGGCCTCAGTGCGTTGGCGGCGCCGACCGTCAACTCCTACAAGCGTCTTCACTCCGGCCCCGAGGCACCCGGTGCCGTCGTGTGGGCCCACCGCAATCGGGCGGCACTGATCCGGTTGAGTTCGTTCCGGCGGCGGGAGGCATCTATCGAATACCGGGGCGCCGACCCGTCAGCCAATCCCTACCTCTTGATCGCCGGTCTTTTGGCGAGCGGTGCGCACGGGCTGGAGGTCGACATGGAGCTGCCGCCGCCCCTCGAAGAGGATGTCGGTACGTTCGACCCTGCGGGGGCGGACCACATCCGCTACGAGCCCTTGCCGCGCGACCTCGACGACGCTCTCGACGCCCTACTGGCCGACGACGTGCTTGCCGATGCTTTCGACCGGCAGCTGCTGTCTCGGCTCGTCGACGGACGCCGCGCCGAGGCCGAGGAGTACCGAGCTCACGTGACTCGCTGGGAGTTCGACCGCTATCGCGACGAGGCGTAGGAAGCGGCGGCGGCTGGGCCTACAGGCGCTTCCTGCATCACGTGCCCGAAGCCGCGCACGGTGGCGATCTGCAGATGCAGCGGTTCCAGCTCTTTGCGAAGTCGAGTCAGATGGACTCGGAGTGCCGTGTCCGACGGCTTCTCGTTGGGCCAGCCGGCAGCGAGCAGCTCCTCTCGGGAAACCACCTCGCCGAACCGATTCGCGAGCGCGGCAACGAGCCGCTGTTCGATCGGCGACAGCGCCACCCAGTTCCCGTTGAACGTCAGTCGGCCGCAATCATCGGTCTCGGGTCGGCTCTGATGGTGTGAGGCGCGTAGCTCGAGGGCGCGGAGACGCGCGGCCACGTCCCGGTCGTCGGCGGGAAAGCGGATCCAGTCCTCGAGACAATCTTGGCCCTCGGGGGGATCGGAGTCAGGCGCCACCAGGAGGAGCCGAGGCTTGCCCTCGCGTGCCAAGCGGTCCCGAGCCGTCCTTTCGGCCGGCCATCGCAGCACGACGATGTCGGCTCTGATCTCAGGCTCGGCGACGGTCACGTCTCGGTTCTACGTCCTGAATCGGAGACGTGCCATGGCTTTTGCGCGCCCTTAGCGCGGCCGAAGCGCGATCTTGACGGGTTCTTTGCGCCTCGCGCTGTCGTCGTCATGGCCGGGCGACGGGGAGGGTCACCACCATCGTGGTCCCGCCGCCGGGCGTGTCCTCCACCGACAGCTCGCCGCCGAGGGCTTCCACGAACCCCTTGGCGACCGCCAGGCCGAGCCCGACGCCGGAGCCATTGGGATTGTCTCCGAGGCGCTGGAAGGGGCGGAAAACCCGTTCCCGCTCCTCCGGCGGGATGCCGGGGCCGGTGTCGATGACCCGGAGGTCGACCCGCTCGCCCACCTGGCCGGCATTCACGCGAACGGGCCTGCCGGCCGGGGCGTGACGCAGCGCGTTCTCGACCAGGTTGGCCACGGCCCGCTCGAGCAGCGCCGGGTCGACATGCACGAGCGGCAGTGTCTCGGGGACATCGCTCTCGACGGCCGTCTCGGAGGTCGTGAGGCTGGACACGGCACCGGCCACGACCTCCTCCAAGCCGACGGGCCGAGCGGAGATCGGCAGCGAGCCGGTCTGGAGACGGCTCATGTCGAGAAGATTGCCGACGAGGGAGTTGAGCCGGTCGGCCTCGATGTCGATCGTGGTCAGCAGATCGTGGATGGCGGCCGGGTCCCAATTGACGTCCTCCGACAACAGGCTTGTCGCCGACGCCTTGATCGACGCGAGAGGTGTACGGAGGTCGTGGCTGACGGCGGCCAGGAGCGCGGTTCTGAGCTCGTTTGCCTTGGCGAGGGCTGCGGCCGTCGCCGCCTCCGCCTGCAGCCGCCGGCCCGCGAGGGCGATCGCCAGCTGGTTGGCGAAGGCGTGAAGGACTTCGCGATCCTCGGCGCGCAGTTCGCCGCCCTTCAGCACGAGGCTCGCGTCATCGCTGAGCCCGAGCGTCAACGAACCTTCTTCAGGCGACCTCGGTGGCTCGTGGCCGGCAGCAGCCATGCTGTGCCACGTCCCGCCGTCGCCACGGAGCAGGACTGACGCGCCGTCGAGCCCGAAGGCACTCACGAGCTCGGCGGCCAGGTCGGGAAGCGGGTCGGCTTTCTCTAGCACCGTGCCCGCCATATGGCCCAGGGCGTTGGCGCGCGCGCTCGCCCGTGCCGCGTCCGCGGCGCGGCGTTCGACCTGATTGACGAGAGCGCTGATGACTCCGGCGATCACGAGAAAGGCGATCAGGGCGAGCAGGTCACGCGTGTTGCCGATGGTGAACGTGTGGATCGGGGGCGCGAAGAACCAGTTCAGGAGGAGAAAGCCTCCGACGGACGCAAGCAACCCGGGCCAGATGCCTCCGATCGTCGTGGTGGCGACGACGAAGAGCAGGAAGATCAGGAGCACGTTCTGGAAGCCCAGGTGGCTCCGGAACTGGGACAGCACCAAGGTCAGAAGCGGTAGCCCGACCACGGCGAGCAGAAGGCCGGTGAACTGCCGGCCGCGGGACAGAGGAGCGAGCCGGAACCAAGCGGGTGTCCGCAGTGAGACCCCTTCTGCGCCGCCCTCGCTGGAGATGACGTTCACGTCCAGCGCTCCGGCCGCTTCGCGGAGCACCGGCGTGATCACCGAGCCTCGCGTGAGCTCCGCCCATCGGGACCGGCGGCTGGCGCCCAACACCAACTGCGTTGCGTTCTCGGCCTTGGCGAACTGCACGAGAGCGCGCGCCACGTCGCTGCCGACCACCTCGTGGTAACGGCCGCCGAGCTCCTCGAGGAGGCGGCGCTGGCGGTCAAGGGCGCCCCCCGTCTGCTCCGACAGGCCGTCGTCGGACTGGACGTGGACGCCGAGGAGCTCGCCGCGCGACCGGCTGGCCATGCGGGCTGCACGGCGGATCAGGCCGTCGCCGCTCGGCGCGCCGGTAAGGGCGACCACCACGCGCTCCTTCGTCTCCCATGGGCCGGTGATGCCGTGACGCTCGCGGTAGGCGTCGAGGCTCTCCTCGACGCGGTCTGCCAGCCACAACAGCGCAAGCTCCCGGAGGGCCGCCAGATTCCCGATCCGGAAGTAGTTGCCGAGGGCGGCGTCGATCTTGTCGGACTTGTAGATGTTTCCGTGCGCCATGCGGCGTCGCAGCGCCTCGGGCGTCATGTCGACGAGCTCGATCTGATCGGCACCGCGCACCCATCCATCGGGAACGGTCTCCCGCTGGGTGATGCCGGTGATGTTCTCGACGACGTCGTTCAGTGACTCGAGGTGCTGGATGTTGACCGTCGAGATGACGTTGATGCCCGCGTCGAGCATTTGGTCGATGTCCTGCCAGCGCTTTTCGTGGCGACTGCCCGGCACGTTCGTGTGAGCGAGCTCGTCGACGAGCACGCGCTCGGGCTTGCGGGCGAGGACGGCATCGACATCCATCTCCTCGAAGGTCGCGCCGCGGTACTCCATCGTCTTGCGAGGCACGATCTCGAGGTTGCCGATCTGCTCGGCGGTGTGTTCCCGGCCGTGGGTCTCGACGTAGCCAACGACGACGTCGGTGCCCCGTTCCTGGGCCCTGCTTCCCTCGTTGAGCATGGCGAAGGTCTTGCCGACGCCGGGCGCGGCCCCGAGGTAGATGCGCAGGGTCCCTCGAGCCATGCCCTATCCGGGTGGGCTGAGCCTGTCGAGGGCCAGGTTGAGGTCGAGCACGTTCACGGTCTTCTCACCGAGGATGCCCCACTGGCGACCGTTGCTGTGCTCATGCACGAGGTTGACCACGGCGGTGACAGGAAGCCCGCGCTCCCTGGCCACACGCGGCGCCTGCAACAGGGCATTGGCGACCGAAATGTCGGGATCCAGGCCCGAGCCTGATTCGGTGACCGCGTCGACAGGAACCGTGGCGTCGGCCGCTAGCCCGTTGAATTGGCGGTAGGCGACCACGCGCTGACCGACGGCATCGACGAGCTTCGGGTTGGAAGGACCGAGATTCGATCCGCCGCTGTTGGTCGCGTCGTAGCCGTGCTCGGACGGACGGGGCTGGAAGTACCGGGGGAACGGATTGCCGTCCTTGTCGCTGAAGCTCTGCCCGATGAGTGACGATCCGACGACTTTGCCGTTGGCCTTCACGAAGGAGCCGTTCGCTTGCGGCTTGAAGGCGACCTGCCCGACGGCCCACACGGCTGCCGGATACACGCCCGCGGTCAGCACGAGAAGGGCGATGGTGACCTTCAACCCGGTGAACAGCTGGCGACGGACCACCTACTTCACCCCCAGTGCGCTCACGACCAGATCGATGAG